>JAAYQY010000300.1 GCA_012519125.1 Spirochaetales bacterium | reverse complement strand
CTCGACCGGAATAGGTTCGGTTACGATTTCATCGGTTCTCCCTTCCTTGGGGAAGGAGAGGATGAGTATACCCTGCGCAACCAACAGGTGGGACGGGACAACAGCAGCTTCAGGACCCTAACCAGCTATGAGATTGCATCGTTGGAAGAGAACCTCAACTCGAGTCCCTGCTGGAGTGATGTCCTGGTAAGCGACCCCTTCGACCCATCGCTGATCCGTAACACCGAGTTCTACGGCTTGGTTCGGTTGGGAAGGATGGAGAAATCCATCGTCAGTTTTCACGACTTCAGTGTCCCGGTGGGAATTTCCAACAGCCGCATCGTCAGCTGTGATATCGGCGATAGCTGTGCGATCATGGATTGTTCGTACCTCAGTCACTACATCGTTGAAGACCATGTCATCCTCTATCGGCTTGGTGAGATGCAGACCACCAACCATGCCAAGTTTGGCAATGGAACCCTCAAGGAGGGTGAGGATGAGGAAGTGCGTGTCACCATCGACATCATGAATGAGGCCGGAGGAAGAGCGGTGCGTCCGTTCAACGGCATGCTCACCAGTGATGCCTTCCTGTGGGGCACGTATCGCGATGACAAGGCCTTGATGCGCGCCTTCGAGGAGATTACCGACCGGACGATGGATACCAAGCGAGGCCGCTACGGTTTTGTGGGCAAGCAGTCGGTGGTCAAATCCTGCGACACCATCAAGGATGTCTGGATTGGGCCGGGGTGTTACATCAAAGGTGCAAACAAACTGAAGAACCTTACCTTGCGATCCACCCTCATTGAGCCGGTACAGATTGGGGAGGGTGTGGAACTGGTAAATGGGATCATAGGAAGCGGGTCCCGTGTTTTCTATGGGTGCAAGGCCATCCGTTTCATCATGGGGGACAACTGCAGCCTCAAGTATGGAGCACGCCTGATCCACTCCATTTTGGGTGATAACTCCACGGTAAGCTGTTGTGAACTGTTGAGTAATCTGATCTTCAGTGGCCATGAACAGCACCACAACAACTCCTTTTTGATCGCCAGCCTCATCAAGGGGCAGTCGAACATGGCTGCCGGGGCTAACATCGGCTCGAACCACAACAGCCGAGGCAACGATGGTGAGATGGCAGCGGGAAGGGGTTTCTGGCCTGCCTTGTCCAGTACCCTCAAGTATGACTGCAAGTTCGCCAGCTATGTCCTGATTGCAAAAGGGAACTACCCTCATGAGCTGAACATCCCCTTGCCCTTCAGCCTCCTTTCCAGCGATGCAAAGGAAGGGCGGCGCGTGGTCATGCCCGCCTACTGGTGGATGTACAACCTCTATGCCTTGGAACGCAACAGCTACAAGTATCGCAAGCGTGACAAGCGCAAGGTGATCCGCCAACAGATTGAAACCGATTATCTTGCTCCCGATACGGTCAATGAGATCTTCGAGGCGTGCGATCTGCTCTGTCTTTGGGTGGCTCAGAACTACAACCGAGCCCATGCCTCTTCCAAGGATGAGAAGGATCTCATCCGCCAGGGACGGGAGCTCTTGCGCACAAAACCTGCAGAGCTGTACTCCCTGCATGTCTACGCCTGGGGTTTGGAGAACAGCAATGAGCCGGTGGAGGTCCTGAAAGTGGTTGAGGCTTATCAAGCCTACCAGGAGATGCTTCTTTACTATGCGGTGAAGACTATCGCTTCAACCTGTCTCAGGGAGAACCTCACCGTATCTCAACTACAGGAAGTTGGGGAGCATGTCACCCTTCCGTGGATCAACGTGGGGGGACAGTTGGTTCCTGAGTTCCGGGTCGAAGTGTTGAAAGAGGCCCTCAAACGGGGTGAAATCACCTCATGGGATGAGGTACATGCCACCTATGCATCCTGGTTCTCTCTCTATGAGATGGACCGCAGCAGCCATGCAGTAGCCACGTTGTGCCGCACCTTGGCAGTCGAGAGACTGCAACAGGAAACATGGGAGCAAGCTGTTGAGGAAGTGGGCAGGATCCGGGTGCAGATCGAGACGCAGGTATTCAAGACCAAGGAGAAGGATTTCAACAACCGCTTCCGGGAGAGCACCTACCGCAACCTTGCAGAGCGTGATGCCGTGCTGGGAAGCCTGGATGACAATCCGTTCATCCAGGAGTCCCACCAGATTACCGTTGACGTGCTGGACCAGCTTCGTCGGGTCTCGTTCTCCTGAAGACGGTATAGGCGTCATCTCCGTTGCCGATCAACGTAAGAATCAGTAGTACGACCGATGCAGCCTTGATGATGATCTGCCACCGTGTCATGGAACCGGGGAAAATCGTCAGGAATGCAGGGTTGTAGAGCTTCCATCGGGTCGCTACGAAGATGAAGTAGATGATTCCCAGCAGGTCCACCGAAGCGCTCAGGACAAAGAGGGTGGAGGTCCACTTGCCTTTGAACCATTTGAGTGCCGAAACGATGAAGGACAAGATGACGGTGGCCATCCACCCAATGACATAGGGTCTGAGTGCTTGACCGATGAAAAGCGGTACTGGTGCAGCATCTTTTCTATAGAGTGCGATGAGTTCGGGCCTGTTGAACAGGACGGCAAGCAAGAGGAAGAAGACCGAAAGGCCGACCAAGTCCGCTATGCTGTCG
Source organism: Spirochaetales bacterium (assembly GCA_012519125.1). Lineage (GTDB taxonomy): Bacteria > Spirochaetota > Spirochaetia > Sphaerochaetales > Sphaerochaetaceae > Sphaerochaeta. Next base: position 6,589 of record JAAYQY010000300.1, on the reverse strand, counting down.
CTCTTCTTTATCAGGCGTGTAGGAGCTTCTTCCAGGTCGTGCAAGGCCTTCGCATCCCAACTTTCCAAGGTGGCATTGACCTGATAGTAGTCCATGATCGCAAAGGTGATGGTGACCCACAAAAAGGCTCCCGAAAGGGCACTGAAGAGGGATGCGATCGGTTTGGCAATCATGGTTCCTATCCCTACCGGGCTCTCTGTAAAGAAGAGGGAGATCAGGGTGATGACCACCGTTACGATGCCTACTACCAGGCAGACCAGTTTCAACACCATCCAGTAGAAATCAAAGGTTTCGGGTCCGATGAGATAGCGCTCCTTGCCCCGATACTGTTTGGCCAGAACGGAGGGAGAACCCATATCGAGCAAAACCTGCTCGACATGCTGCTCACTGTCATCACCTCCAATCATATCCTGGATATTTGCCTCCAGTTCTTTTGCTAACTCAGCCCTCTCTTTGAGGCTGAGATGACGCACAGTTTCTTCTACATACCGGCCTATGAGGTCACTCATGTCCTTCCTCCGCAAGCAGCGCACCAACGCGCTGATAATGTTCCTGCCATGCCTTGCCCAACTCAGAGAGCAAGGCAGTGCCCTTGTCGCTGAGCACATAGAACTTTCGAGGGCGTGCCTCGGAAGTATCCCAGGTGCTGGAAAGCAGTTCCTGGACCTCCAATCGCCTGAGCAGAGGGTAGAGGGTGTTTGCTTCGATGGGAATCTGCTTGTCGGCGAGCAGCTGCAAGAGTGAGTACCCATATTGGGGCTTTTTCAGCTGGCTGAGAACGCACAATGTCAGATTTCCTCGTTTGAGCTCAGTGATCAGGTTGGAGAGTATCGGATCTTCCTTCATGTGATTACAATAATGTGTGTCACACAGTATTGTCAAGAACAAAGTATACCCGACACAAAGAAAAAATTGACGGTTTCTCTCTTCGATGGTACGATATGGTTGTGGTGGCGAAGAGGGGGAATAACCGAAGGAAATAACCCCGAGTAGCCAAAGAACCCTCCATGGGCGGAGGGTTTTATTTTGCCCATCAAACACCTGCATTCACACAAGGTTCTTGCGATAATCCAGACAAAATCACTATACTGTCAAAACTTAGTATATTGATAGGAGAATGCATGATACGGATGGGAAAGAAATGGTCAGTTCTCTTGGCTGCGCTCTGCATGCAGACCATTCTTGGCGGGGTATATGCATGGAGTACCCTTTCGGTCTGGATCCGGGAAGAGATGGGGATCAGCAATGCCCAGGCTGGGCTGGTCTTTGGCCTGACCATCATGGTGTTTACTGCAGTAATGGTCTACTCAGGTCGGCTTCTTCCCCGCTTAGGGCCAAAGAAGACAGCATCCATCGGCGCTTTGGCTTATGGTCTGGGTTTTCTGGTTGCATCCTACAGCCAAACATCCTTTCTTGTGCTCTTGCTTGGTATCAGCTTGCTTTCGGGCATCGGTATCGGCTTTGCCTATGTGGTACCCCTCTCAGTATGCCTGAAGTGGTTTCCCAACCAAAAAGGCTTGGTGACCGGGCTCACGGTAGGAGGCTTTGGTGGTGGGGCCATCATACTTTCGGCCATCATTGAGCAGGCATATCTCTCTGCTCTCCCGTTCTCTTCATTTCTCGCCGGCTACGGCCTCATCACCCCAGTTCTGCTGCTCTTGTGTGCACAACTGCTCTCAGTCCCGAGCGAATCTGCTCCCGATCAAGAGAAGCCACCGCGTTCGCTCTATCGCGATCCAATCATGATGCTCTCCTCACTTGGTATGTTCGCAGGCACGTTTGCAGGGCTCTTGGTGGTGGGAAATCTCTCTTCCTTGGTACTGGAATGGGGGCTTTCAGAAGTGCAGGCAGTGCTTGCAGTGATGGTCTTCTCCGTGGGCAATGCATCGGCCAGGATTGTTTGGGGCTATGTCTTTGACCGCATCGGGGTGGTGAGCATCCCGCTCTCGCTCCTGCTCTTCTCGCTTGCAACCCTGGTGTTGCTGGCTAGCGGGCCGAACATTCTCCTCATCTTGATTCTGGTGGCTCTGCTGGGCTTCTCCTTCGGTGCCAATTTTGTGCTGTATGCCGCAGTCATCGCTCATGCATACCCGCTTCACTTCTTCTCTTCTCTCTATCCGCTCTGCTTTCTCTTCTACGGCATTGCAGGGTTGCTGGGACCTGCAATCGGGGGGTGGCTGCGTGATGCAACCGGCTCGTTTATGACTTCCTTGGTGCTTTGCTTGCTCATCGTTTCCGTATCAAGCCTTTTGCTCTTTATCAAGCGCAGGAGGTTGCATCTATGAAAAAACCCGCTCTTCCTAAAAGGAAAAACGGGCTGTGTTGCTTGGAGCCAAAGGGACTCGAACCCTCTACCTACTGATTGCGAACCAGTCGCTCTACCAGATGAGCTATGGCCCCAATTTGCATACACAAAACTACCTTAGAGCGGCAAAACTGTCAACTCTTCCGACCCAGTGCAGAGGCAATGAATCCGAGGAACAGGGGATGAGGACGATTCGGTCTGCTCTTGAACTCAGGATGGTACTGCACTCCTACGAAGAAGGGGTGGTCGGCAAGCTCCACGGCTTCTACCAACGAACCATCGGGACTGGTACCGCTGATGATCAAGCCTCCTTCGGCAAGTGCTTGGCGGAAGGAGTTGTTGAACTCATAGCGGTGTCGATGGCGCTCTGCGATCAGCAATTCGCCCTGATAGGAGTCACTCATGCGGGAAGGGGAACTCACTACACACGGGTAGGTTCCGAGGCGCATGGTGCCTCCCTTGGGGATGTTTCCTCTCTGGTCGGGCATCAGGGCAATCACCGGATGCTTTGAGTCAGGATTGAACTCACTGGAGTGGGCATCGGCATATCCGAGTACGTGCCGGGCGTATTCGATGACGGCGATCTGCATGCCAAGGCAGATGCCAAGATACGGAATTTTGTGCTCTAGTGCATACTGGGCGGCCAGAATCTTGCCTTCGATGCCACGGTCCCCGAAGCCTCCGGGTACAAGGATGCCGTCAGCCTTTGCCAGCAAGGCTTCCCTGCTTTTCTCAGTCACCAGTTCTGAGTCGACCCAGTCGATCGTTACCTGGGCCCCTTGGGCCCAACTTGCATGCTTGAGCGCTTCCATGACCGACAGATATGCATCGTGGAGTTGGATGTATTTGCCTACCAGGGCAATGCGTACCGGCTTGTCTGCCTTGGTGATGCGGTCGAGCATCGCTTCCCATTCGGTGAGGTCGGGTTGGTTTGTATCAAGCTGCAGTTCCCTGACCACAATCTCATCGAGTTTCTCCGCGTGGAGCATCATCGGAGCCTCATAGAGGACACCGACTGTCTTGTTCTCAATGACACAGTCGCGCTTCACATTGCAAAAGAGGGCGATCTTCTCCTTGATGTCGGCTTCGAGAATCTCATCAGAGCGGGTGACGATGATATCGGGGAAGATTCCCGAGGCCATCAACTCCTTGACTGAGTGCTGGGTGGGTTTGCTCTTGTGCTCGCCGCTGCTCTTCAGGTAGGGGACCAGCGTCACATGGATGAAGAGGCAGTTGTGTCTGCCGACCTCGTGACCTATCTGGCGGATTGCCTCCAGAAACGGCTGGCTTTCGATGTCACCGGTGGTTCCTCCGATTTCGGTGACCACCACATCGGCCGCAGTCTTCTTTGCAAGCGAGTAGATTGCTTCCTTGATCTCCGTTGTCACGTGGGGGATGATCTGCACCGTCGAGCCGAGGTAGGCGCCACTGCGCTCCTTGGTCAGCACGTTCCAGTAGACCCTGCCGCTGGTGAGATTGGAAAACTTGTTCAGATCCTCATCGATGAAGCGCTCGTAGTGCCCAAGGTCGAGGTCGGTCTCCGACCCGTCCTCGGTCACAAACACCTCCCCATGCTGGTAGGGGCTCATTGTGCCGGGATCCACGTTCATGTAGGGATCGAGCTTCTGCGCAGCAATCTTCAGACCGCGTGCCTTGAGCAGTCTTCCGAGCGAAGCTGCCGTAATGCCTTTGCCAAGGCCTGATACGACCCCGCCGGTAACAAAAATATGTTTGGCCATCTCTGGTTCTCCTGTTACATCTGATACGTTTTCAAAATGGAAGATGCGACCTCATAGCTGCTTTTGCGCAGATCCATCGCCATCTTCTCGATATGTCGGTGAGCTTGAGCCTCGTCCATGCCGAGGCGCTCGATCAAGGCCCATTTGGCCCGGTCGATGAGCTTGATCTCCTCGATCTTGCGGTGCAGTTTCTCATTCTCGTTGTGCATAGCCCCGAGTCGGGAACGCAACGAAATGCCCAGGCTCAGGGCTTGGAAAAACATCTGCCGGATTACCGGTTTTGAGACCACCAGGATCCCTCGGCTGCTGAACATAGCCTGGGATTGTTCAAAATATTCGGTTTTCACCACCAGGATGGAAGTGGCGAGACTTTGCTCGGTAACCATGATGGCAAGCTCTTCTCCCGACTCATCGGCAAGGGGAGCATTCACCACAACCAGGTCGACTTCACTGTCGAGGACAATCCTGCGTGCTTCGTTTGCGCTGCTCGCGTGGGTGATGCTGACACTTCCCTCATACTCTCGGATGAGGGAACAAAGGGATTCACACCCCTTTTGTGTCGAAGAAACCACCAAAGCACGCACCGTTGGCCCTCCTAGGTCGTGAAAAAGACGTTTTTGCGACTCGCCTCGCTCTTATCGACAGCCTCCTCGTAGGCAAGCCAATCGGCTTTCTTTGCCTCGAGGAAATAGCTGAACAAACGCTGGGGGATGATTGACTGTACGAAGCTGCTGTTCTGGGCAAGCTCCATCGCTTCTGCCAAGGAGGAGGGAAGGGTGGTGCCCTTCTGCATCTGATAGGCCGAGCCCACATACTCCTCGGGTGGAGTCAGTCCTTCTCTGATACCCTCCAGAGCTGCGTTGAGCAGCAACGTGATCGCGAGGTAGGGATTGCAGGAAGGGTCGGCTGAGCGGACCTCGATGCGACGGTACTCACCGGTTGTCTGCGGGATGCGGATCAGAAGTGAGCGGTTGGCCTGTCCCCAACCGATGTAGCGCGGAGCTTCGAAGGATCCCAGCCGTTCATAGGAGTTCACCAAGGGATTGAGGAAGAGGGAGATTTCCTTGATGCGGTAGAGGATACCTGCTGTCATCTGCTGTTCAAGCAGCCGGCTCTGCTCCCCCTCCCGGGTGATCGAGAGGTTGATGTGCAGACCGCTGCCACTTTCGCCTGGCAAAGGCTTGGGGAGGAAGGAGGCGAAGAGCCCGCTGCGGTCGGCGATGGTCTTGACCACAGACTTGAAGGTGATGAAGTTGTCTGCCGCCTCGAGCGGGGAGCTGTATTTGAAGTCGATCTCATGCTGCCCCGGTCCTGACTCATGATGGCTGCGTTCAGTATAGAAGCCCATCTGCTCCAAATTCAGGCAGATCTCACGTCTCACATTCTCCCCCTTGTCCAGAGGAGCCACATCCAGATAGGTTCCCCGGTCGATGGGGGTGTAGGTGGGAAGTCCCTCCTCATTGAGCTTGAAGAGGTAGAATTCACACTCCGGTCCGACGCCGAATTGGTAGCCTTGCAGTGCGGCCTTCTGGACGGTTTCCTCCAAGAGGGAACGTCCGTCACCCTCAAAGCGGGTGCCATCGGGGCGCCTGATCGAGCAAAAGAAGCGCACCACCCGACCTTGGGCAGGGCGCCAAGGAAGGATGGAGAGGGTTGCGGGATCGGGAAAGAGCAACAAATCACTCTCATCAACCTGCAGAAAGCCCTTTACGGCAGACGCATCGAAGGAGATGCCGCTTGCAAAGGCTCTTCCCAGCTCATCCGCTGAGATGGAGATGTTCTTGATCTGTCCGAAAATATCACAGAAGACGAGACGGACAAAGCGTACATCCTGCTCCTTGATGAACTGCATCACCTCAACCTGGGTATTGGTCATCCTGTTCCTCCCTCTCTCAAACATGGGTATATAGCATCTTATAAGGTGTTGCGGAGTTGGGTTGGAGCACAAAGAAATGTGAAGCGAGCAACTCCGTCTTGTCAAAGGCAAACAACGAGCAATACTCCTCGAGAAGACCACCCAAAACCTGCATATCCGCCTCATCGGCATCCCTGACTGCTACTTGGGGCGGCAAGCTCACCGGAAGTGTATCACAGCGAAGGTAGATTGTACCACCATGCATACCCGTTCCACAGAAATACCCGACAGGGGATTTGCCTGCTTGGTTGCGTCCCAGCACGATGATCGTGCCGCCGGCTTGGTACTCACCCAAGAAACTTCCCGCCCGCTCGCCGATGATCAGAAGGGGTTGCTTGTCCTCATAGGCCTTCATATGGATGCCCGAGCGGTACCCTGAGCTGTCACGGATGTAGATGGCCCCCCCGCGCATGGCAAGTCCGGTCCCGTCGCCGCAACTCCCGTGGATGACAATCTTTCCGTCGTTCATCGTATCACCGGTGGCGTCCTGGGCATTGCCATGGACGGTGATGATGCCCCCGTCAAGGAAGCAGCCCAAGGCATTGCCTGCCGTTCCCTCGATGGTGAGCTCCCGGTCCTTGAGGGAGGAGCCCAGATACCGCTGGCCAAAGACTTCCGAGAGCACAATGT
>JAAYQY010000299.1 GCA_012519125.1 Spirochaetales bacterium | reverse complement strand
TTCTTGAATTGACTGGAATAGCAGATAAGCGCATTGCCGCTTTCTGGAAAACTGGAACCAAGCTGTTCGCCCTTTCTTCAGATGGAGATCTCTATGCTGGATCGCCTACCATGACCCGAATATTCGATGGTTCCAAGGAGTATATCACCCACGCATTCTTCTATGGTGTTGTCGATGGAACTACAACCCATTTGGTTTCAAAGACTAAAAACAAGAATGAGGCGTTTTACGTCTATAGTGTGGATGCCTCGAATGCCGTATCTACGACCAGCATAAAGTCCGGCTACGCAGAATACCTTGATACTGCTGACATTGTCAGTGCACTCTACATCGGAAGCGGTGCCAGTTCAGATACACTCTTGGTTGCCACCAACGACAATGGACTCTACAAGATCAGCATCAACTATGCGAATGCAAATGCTGACACTTCCCTGAATGGAAACAGCACGAAGCCTGAGGAGTATGATTTCGATACTGTTCTCTAAGTACAAGATGGTAAAATTCAGGCCCTGCAGCTTCTCGCTTGCAGGGCCTTATACTTGGTTTCTCTAGTTACCTACGTTGGTTCTTACTGATTATCCCCACGTACTTCGTGCAGGATATCCCGTACTTCCTCATCAGGGAACTGTTCATCAATCTCCTGGGACGTCAGGCCGAGGAACTCATGGCAATTATAATGAATCCACCGCTCATCCTCAGGGCTGTTGAGAATATGCTTGCGACAGTAGTAGTCGGGTTGGATCGGAAGCGGTTCTTCTTTCTTATAGAGCGGTACCTTGTAGTCGTATACAGCGATCTTGAGATCTTCGCGGGGAATACCTTTGGTCATGATGATTTGTGCCAGAGCGTTGACTGTTTTGCCGGTATCAAAGATATCATCAACCAACAGGATTTTGTCTCCAGTTCTCAGATGTTCCGGTGAATAGGTCCACCCATCAACCATCACATTGGTCTGGCTCCTGAGAAAACCATAGGAACGCGCTACCACCGCAGCATAGAAGACCGGTCTGCCTTGCTCACGTATCCTGACCATCTTGTAATATTCACTGAACACATTGGCCATATAGGCCCCACCACGAAGGGATGCATAAATGATATCCGGTACAAAGTGATCTTCCTTATACATCGTATGTGCTAACTTGAGAGCACTGTCCCGGATTGAGTCACAACTTATGAATTCCTTTATCACCATACAGTCTCCCCTATCTTCAGAGTACGGTCAAAACTTCCAAACCATTCTTAGTACAGGCAACAGTATCCTCAAAATGAGCCGATGGCAACCCGTCCATGGTTACTACTGTCCAATCATTGGCAAGAACTTTAACCTTATGGGTTCCCAAATTGATCATGGGCTCAATGGCGAGTACCATGCCTTCCCTGAGTCTTGGGTTGGGAAGATAAGAACTGGTGTAATTGGGAATCTCGGGCTCTTCGTGCACAGCAAGCCCAACTCCATGCCCACAGTAATCTCTCACCACACCATAGCCATGCTTGGTTGCATGCTTGTATACGGCACTGCCGATATCCTGAATCCTTGCGCCCTTTGCCTGTGCTGCTTCAATGGCAAGCTTCAATGATTGTTCGGTTACCTCACACAGCTTGCGATACTCATCCTTGGTCTTGCCGATGATGAAGGTGCGGGCCATATCGGAAAAATGCCCATCAAGATTGATTCCCAGATCAACATCCACCAAATCACCCTCACAGATGATACGCTTGGAAGAAGGAATCCCATGAATGACCTCTTCATTCACCGAAATACAAGCAGTGGCAGGGAACCCTTCATAGTGCAAGAAGGCAGGTACCCCTTTGTTCTTGACGATGAACTGGTAACAATACTGATCGATATCCAAAGTGGACATACCCACTTCAATATACCGGGAGAGCTCATCCATAAGGCGTGCTGTCAAATGACAGGCCTCACGAATACGCTTGATTTGCTCTTCAGTCTTCAAACGAATCATGTCTTGCAGGCTCCTGTACAGGAAAGAGCTGCTTTTGCATGGTATCAAGAATTCCGTTGATGAACTTATAATTCACTTCGGTGGAGAAATCCTGACTAAGCTTGACAGCCTCATCAATGACGATATGAGGATGAATATCCCCATAGAGCAGGCAGAATACGCTCATGCGCAAGATATTCCTATCAACCAAATCGATACGTTCCAATGGTCTGTTGAGGGAAAATTTGCTGATGAGTTCATTGATCTGTTCAAGGTTTTCTATGGTACCCCTCACCAGGTACATACCATAGACCTTTACTTCATCTTCCAGCTCATTATACTCTGCTTCAGTGGTTCCGCTGAACAAATCAGGATAATGCTCTCCATCCAGTTCCTTGTTGAAATCTAGAGCGTAGAGCGTCTGTATAGCCAATTCTCTTGCTTTATGTCGTGTTTTCATCTTACTTCTTATATAAAATATTTACCGAAGCACTCTTGCGCAGCTCATCTACCAGACTGTTGATTGCCTGATAATAGGTTTCTTGCTGCTTGGTCTGCGAAAGCTGACTTCGAATGTAGTCGCGGATGGTACTGGTGGTATTTGGGCTGATGGCATCATCAAGAGCCAGAATTTTTGTCTCGTTGTAAGCCAAAATCTTCAGGATATGGTACCCGTTGAGAGAGGTCACCACATCACTGGTGGTTCCGACCTCCGTCGTGAATGCCACATCAAAGAACGTATCTCCAAGTCCTGCCAAGGCCTCGGTATTGTCCATGGTAAGCCAGCCGATATCACCAGCCTTGTTCTTGCTCTGGGTATCCTGAGAGTAATCAACCACTGCTTTCTCAAACGTCAACGACCCAGCCTTGATTCTTCCAGCCACATCATCAAGGAGTGCCTTGTTCTTATCATTCGTTGCTTGGTCAGCAACCATAGGGATGTAGATGTGACTGAGCTTTACTGTTTCAGGACTGACAAACTGGGTCCTATTCTTTCGGTAGAAAGAGAGGATCTCTGTATCACTTATGGTAATCGGACTATTCAATACATCTGCTTTCTTAAGGCGAACATAGGAGTCGACCATCAGCTGTTCAGCAATCATCTTCCGATAGGTTTCAACAGAACCAAAATTATTCGCAATAACCTCAGCAAACTGAGCATCGGTCAGTGCCTGCCCATAGGAGGCTTCAATACTCGATTTTTGGCTCTTGTATGCA
>JAAYQY010000298.1 GCA_012519125.1 Spirochaetales bacterium | reverse complement strand
GCACCTTTGGGGCAAGCAGACGGCTCTTCCTCCTCAGATACACATCGACAGTAGCTGCATCGGGTTGCTCGTTTCGAAAACTGAAGCGAAGCGCTTCAATGAAGGTTTGCGACTTCAGCACGAGCTCTGCGGTTTCATGCTTCCTTACATTCACCGGTCCCTCAGAAGATAAGATGGCAGCCTCAAGATAGAGACGAATGGCTTGGGTGTCATCATTGGCACGGTAGGCTTGGTCTGCACTGAGCACCAAGGCCTCGATGGCGGCATCGCGCTTGAGAATCTGCTCTGCTACGATACTTCTTCGGTTGACCAACAGCGTTTCGTTCAGACGAGCCAGGAGAAACACCTGATATGAGCGTTGCTCCCCCCGCTCGTGCTCGTTTGAGATGGTCAGACCAAAATCGGCAATGGCGTTGGTGGTGGTGAGTTCACGATAGTAGGTAGCGCGAACATCCTCACCGACATAGGAGGAAATCTGCGTAAGAATATCCTCATAGGCAAGCAAACGTGCATTATACGCAAGCGGTGCACTCCCCTTTCCGACGAAAGAAACCTGACCACTCCGACTTTGTGGGGAGTAGACCCATGATGGCAAACCCTCCACTTGGGCTCTCACCAAGTCGGAGAACGAGGTGCAGGAGGCAAGAAGGGAAAGGCAAAGGGTGATCAGCAGAAGAGAGCGGCCGACTCGATGATGCTTCATGGTGTATAAGTGTACGCTGTTCCCACGCTGAAAAAAAGCCCTTCTTCAACGAGAGCGAGCGAGTCGGCGCCAATGCGGTTGCCTCCTCCTACCATCAGGGCAAAAGGCCCCAATTGATAGGAGAGAAACAGCAAGCCTTCACTGCGTAGGGAGAACGACGCAGGCAAACCAAATCCAATACCCACCAGAGCCTGTGCGCCCAAGCTGAGATTACGCACCAAGTGATACTTGGTTCCAAACAGGTGCGAGAGCGGTATCAGGGATTGAAGCCCAAGATCGACATGGGACAATCCCGGCTGTGCATACCCCACATTTGCAACCAATGAGAAGGGATAGCGTGCAAGCGCGTAGGAGAGACGTACGTCGATGCCTAGGTGCCCTGCCTGATCAAGTGATGTAGAAAGAGCGGTAGAAAAAGGGCTCATCGCTACAAGCTGCATGCCAAGCCCGAGGCTCTTTCCTCCACGCTGGGAGAGAAAGGAGAGCTCCTTGTCTGCATGGTTCTTGGTTGCCACCACTTGGCCCAAGCGCTGGTTTTGGCCGTCCAACACCCAATAGGGATGTCCAACATCCAGCTTGCAAGAGCTTGCAAAGCCACTGCCAAGCCGGTACTGCAGATAGGGATGTTCCTGTTCGCCAAGCAGGGCAAGGCCCTCCTGGTCGAGCTGGCCTCTCAGCCGTTCTCCCAGAGTCTCCACCTCATAGCCTACGTCCAAGAAGATGCTTCGCTCTCCATAGGTGAGGACAAGATGATAGACTTGAACCACCTTGGTGGTTTCCAGCCTTGCATCCAGCTGACCATCAGCGGCCAACCGAGGGAGCATTGACTGCAACAACGCTTGCTCAACGAGGGAGACAACCTTGGCATCTATGGTCGGATCGGCATCAAGAGCAAGCGTTGCTGCACCCAAAGGCGAGAGCAGCACCAGCAAGCCCAAGAGAAGCAGAACCTGCCTCATCAACGTGCTCCAACCTCAATGATCTTGAGAATCAGACGAGCAGCATCCTCCATCGCAGGAAGGGCGGCCCACTCGAAGCGTGAGTGAAGATTGTGCCCACCGGTGAAGATATTCGGACAGGGTATGTTCCGCTCATTGGCCATTCTCGCCCCGTCTGTACCTCCCCTGATCAGCTCGCTCTTCAGCTCCATACCCAGCTCCTTGCCTGCAGCAAGCAGGTTGTCCATGGCGAAGGGCTTGTTTTTCGCCACCAAGGCCATGTTGTAGTAGACATGCTTGGCATCGACGGCAACCTTCCCGTGGGGATAGAGTGCTTCGACCGTCTTTGCCAGACTTTTGAGAGCTTCAATCCTTCGGTTCAGTTGATCGAGGTCAAAATCCCTGAGATAGAGCGTCAGATCCAGTTCGGTGGAAGTTCCATT
>JAAYQY010000297.1 GCA_012519125.1 Spirochaetales bacterium | reverse complement strand
GGGGCGTGTTGGAGCATTACCCTGAGGGAATGGAGTATGATGCACCCAGTTCGCTGATGTTCAGCGATTTCATGCTTGAAGGTCAGTGGTTCATAGCCATGGACAGTGGATATCCTCATGCGTTCCAGTTCAACGAGGCGGTTTCCCTGATGGTGAACTGCGATACGCAGGAGGAAGTCGATCGGTTGTGGGAAATCCTCTCCTATGATCCTGAGGCTGCCCAGTGCGGATGGTTGAAGGACCGGTACGGTCTTTCGTGGCAGATAGTTCCTTCAAGTATGGACGAGATGATGAGAGAGGGTACCCCTGAACAGGTGGATAGGATGAGTCAGGCTGTCCTCACGATGACCAAGCTCGATGAAAACCTGATAAGGAAATCGTTTGAAGAGTAATGACGCTCATCTGTGCACATGCCGCCGGGACATTCGGTAAAGGGTGTTTTTGCAGTATCGGATACTGTGAAAATTATCCGATAGTAACCGATAGTATCCGATAACCTATCGTCACAGTTTGTCGAACTGGAGCATCATGTGAAGGTGGTGATGTATCGCAGGCGTACCCTTGAACAAAAGTCCGATACCGAAGCAATCCCTATGATCTGGTTGCCATGAGGTAGCATTTTCACTGCGCAGGGGCCTTTCTACTCCAGGGAGTCGTGGAAATGGTCGCAAGCGGTCCGGCTGCCAAGTATCGGTTTGTGTAGCCTTGGTGGAATCTGCACCGTATGTATGCTCACTTGGATTCTTTCTCGGGATGGCAAAACTTGCGCCCACTATGCAGGCATGCTACTGTATCCCTACGTTCGTATCAGATGGCAGGATAGCTATGTACTCAATTCTCCCCGTCCTCTTATTGTTCATTCTCGGGTTTCTGTTGCAGAAATCGACAACGCTGACACCAGCGTCAGTAGCGGGTGCAAAACGCATTGTTTCCGATCTGGCGCTTCCGGCTCTTCTGTTTCAGGCCTTCTCTTCGCTGCAAATCGAGAGCAGGTATCTTCTTTTGGTTGTGACCATCTTCCTGGTCTGCTTTGTGATGGTCATGCTGGGCAAGGCCCTTGCGAAACCCCTTCATATGGAGTCTCCGTATTTCCCCCTTCTGCTCGGTGGTTTTGAAATGGGAATGCTGGGGTATGCCTTGTTCCTTGCCGTGTACGGGAGCGAACATCTGGGGAAGATGGCCTTGATTGATCTGGGCCAGGTCTTGTTTGTGTTCTTCGTGCTCATGGCATTGTTGATCAAGGAGCGTGATGGAGCCCATACTCCCAAGGTCTTGCTTCGCCAGTTCCTCACGTCCCCGGTGATTTTGGCCATATTCAGTGGTATTGTGGTCAGCATGGTCAGCAAACACCTTGCTCCCCATCCAATTTGGACGGCACTTGGGGAGAGCATCTCCCTGCTTGCCAATCTTACTGTCCCACTTATAGCCCTTTCCATCGGGTATGGCATTCATATCAGAAAAGAGGGGTTGGTGTGGTCCCTCAAAACGATCGTGGTCAGAAAGGTCGTCTTGCTTGCCTTGGCCTTGTTGATCAACCACTTTTTGATCGACCAGCTGTTGGGGATGGAGAGCATCTATCGCTATGCACTGCTTGTCATGTTTCTCACTCCACCACCTTTCGTCATTACCATCTACATGCGTGCCAACGACAAGAAGAATGCCGATTATGTGGACAACACGCTCTCTCTTGATACCCTTGTCTCCAT
>JAAYQY010000296.1 GCA_012519125.1 Spirochaetales bacterium | reverse complement strand
TGACCGGGCTCTTCGCCCCCGAAGTATTCGCATTCATCACCGCCCTGCTCTCAGCACAGCCGGTACAAAACTATGATGGACTCTTCTTCTTCAAAACCGACACCCTTGCCAAGACGCTCTACACCACTCTCGCAGGCATTGTGCTCTTTCTCTTCATCCTTACCAAACCCGGGGCTTGGATTTTCCACCAGCTTGGCCGATACAAAGCTCGCTTCTCCGACCTGTTTTTTGGCTTTGCTCTCGCCCTAGCCCTGCTTCTGCTGGTGACAAGCGTGCTCTAGAAAAGTGAAAACGCAGCCCGGATGGTTCCAGACTGCGTCACAGGGAAAGCTATGCTGTTTTGCGATCAGTTCGCCATCACCAGATCCAGATCGATTTCACAGGCAATGGTAGGCATTGTGCTGCCCCAGTTGGCCAGCACCTGGGGATGGATCTCCCCGAAAATACCCACTTCATGCTCTCCAAGCAGTACCTTTGCACAACGCCCTTCGATGAAACGACCATCCCCTTCAAGGGAAGAGAGCGTATACTCCTTGCCCAGGAAGTAGAAGAGGGTGTTCACCAGGGAAGAGACATCGTTGAAGCCCATGATGCGGTCACTTGCCAGGAAGCCGACATTGTTGCGGGTGGTGGTACCACTGTTGTCCGAGCTATCCAGGAAAGCAACCTTGCCCACCTCAAAAATCTTGTGGGGGAAGGGAGCATGAGCACTGGCGCTTTCGCTCTCCAGCAGGGAGGGAATGATGGAGGGGCGTACCACCTCGTAGTTCTCACTCATCGGATTGGAGATGAAGATGCACTTCTCTTGGGGGAAGTTCATGTTGTCAACATACTCACGCTTCGAACCGAGATAGTTGTACATCATCTCCTGGAAACCCAAGCCCACCATCAGGTCCTTCATCTTGCGTCCCAACTCTTCGGCAGGGCTGAGTCGTCCTACCGTGAAGTCCTGGGGCATCTCAGGCTCGAAGTTGCCCAAGCCGTACCCGATCATGACATCCTCAACCAGATCAACCGGATGCAAGAAGTCATTGCGGTACTCGGGAACCGTTGCATAGAGAGATCCATCGCTGTAGATGGAGTAGATACCCATCCGCTTCAGGGAAGCAACAGCCTCCTCTCCACTCATCTTCTGACCCAGCGTCTTGTGAACCTGTTCAAGCGTGCAGGAAACCGGCTCCTGATAGTAATAGGGAACGGTGATCTCCGTACCGAATTCCGTCTCCTCAGGAAATCGAACCTTCACCGGAAGAATCTCAAAGCCCATGTCGGACATATCGCAGGCCATGATGGAGGCGGCAAGCAGCAGATCTCTCAGGTCACTGCCACTGAGTTCCAAAAAGAGGTTCTCATCACCCACCTCGACAGCCCCGATATGGGCACTGTTGATGACCGGCGGGAAGGAAAGGGTATCCCCATTGTCGTCGTGCAGGTAGGGGAATACCCGGCAGTCACTTACGATCGGGCCGTACTCCCTCCCCTTCGGATGCTCGGTGCAGATCTCACGCAGGGTGAGCTTTCTGTCCATTCCGAGGGGAACGAAAGAGGTTGCATCGGGATCGGCACCACGGTAGTGCACCGGGTACTTGATGAGGTCGGAGCGGTAGATGCCCATCGCAATCGTCTTGCGCTTGCGCCCAAAGTTCGAGCACAGTTTCTCCTGGCTCTGGATCAGGGCTTCCAAGTCGTCCTCACCAACCACATGACCACGAGCAGCAAACCCGATCGAATAGGGGCGGACTTCCTTGGCCGATGCGTCTACGATGAGCTCCCTGCCCTCACTGTCAAAACACTCCTCGCTGGTGGAGAAGAAGTCATACAGCGGAGCCTCAACACCCCAGTAGGCCTTGAGCAGGCGTGCAATGCCGGCTGCTGACCAGAGGTCTGGGCGGTTGGTATCATTGAGCTCAATCTTGAGCAGGTCACCTTCGTGACCATCCAGCTCAGCCTTGGCGACCGGGAAGATCTCCTCAAGCTCACTATCTTGCAATGTTCTTCCCAACAAGCTGTAGAACAACTTGCCGGTGGTTTCAATCTTTGGCATCAGTTCCCCCTTCTCGTGCGTACCGACTCAATGTTCGGGGTGAAGAGCTCACGCAGGTCATTCAGTCCCAGATGCATCAGGGCCATGCGGTCAATGCCCAAGCCCCATGCAAGGACTGGTACATCGATGCCCAAGGCCTTGGTGACCTCGGGTCGGAAGATTCCGCTTCCTCCCAGCTCAAACCAACCCAGTACCGGGTGCTTGATGTGCACCTCGATCGAGGGTTCGGTGAACGGGAAGTAACCGGGTACATACTTCACTTCCTCAGCTCCTGCAATCTCCTCGGCGAACATCTTCAACAGCCCAAGCAGGGTCTTCAGGTTGACATCATTGCCAAGCACGATTCCCTCGGTCTGATAGAAGTCTGCACCATGGGTGGCATCGACCTGGTCATAGCGGAAACAGCGGGCAACACCGAAATACTTGCCGGGAACCTTGGCCTTGGGGAGCTGGCGTGCAGAAAGCACCGTTCCCTGGCTGCGCAGCACTTGGCGGCGGGTGAACTCATGGTCGAAACTGTAGCGCCAGCCACGGCTTCCGGTTTTCCACCCATTCTCATG
>JAAYQY010000295.1 GCA_012519125.1 Spirochaetales bacterium | reverse complement strand
TCCCTTCGCTCAAGATAGGCAGAGAAAGAACCAGGATGCAAGAAGACCGAAGCGCTGTCCATCTCCAGGATTGCAGAGCAGACGGCATCCAAAAAATAGCGATCGTGAGTTACCAAAATGATGGTAGCCCTGCTGTTTTTCAAATAGTGTTCCAACCATTCGATGGTCTGGATATCAAGGTGGTTGGTCGGCTCATCAAACAGGAAGAAGGAAGCCTTACTGCACAAAACGCGTGCAAGCGCTACCTTTTTTTGCATTCCTCCCGAAAGTGTGTCCATGCGTTGGTCTTCAAGGCCGTAGAGCCCAAGTTCGCCTAAGATGGAGCGATAATCATTCTCGAGGTTCCAGCCATCGGTGGTTTCCATAGCCTCTGAAAGGCGGGTGAGCTCAGCTTCCTTGTGTGCTCGTTCCAGACAACGATGATACTCCAAATATGTCTTGATCCGTTTTCCCTTTCCTGCATACAGGTAGGAGCCTACAGTGGCATCGGCCTCGAAGGTAACCAACTGCTCGAGCATGACCAGATCGGTGTCTCCCTTCATGGCAATAGTGCCGCTGTCGGGCAGTAGCTCACCCGTCAGAAGCCTGAGGAACGTGGACTTGCCCTGGCCGTTTCGGCCGATCAGGGCAACATGGTCCCCTTCCTCCAGACCAAAGCTGACCCCACTGAAAAGGGGCTCATCCTTGAGCGTTTTGGAGACAGCTTCCAGCGATAATACATTCATGATTTGAGCGTAGCGAAAAGCGGGGTGGTAGGCAAGCTGTTTCAGGCAGCAAGGAAGAGGATGGCAACTCCGAGAATGGAGAGAAATGTTGCTCCCAAGCTTGCTGGAGTGATCTTCTTGTGCAGAATGAAACGGTCGAAGGGGAGGAGGAGTATGGGGGTTACCTGAGTGATGGTGGTGACAATCCCCACCGGTGCAAGGGTGAACGCCTTCATCTGCAGCGACATGCTCACCACCGGCCCGGTGAGAGCGGCAAGAAAGAGCAAGAAGAATAATCGTGGATTGCGAAATGTCTGGAAGTGGGAACGTGCATCACGCTTGTAGAAAACATTGAAGATAATGAAAGCTCCCAACCCTCCCAAATTGCGCAATAGATTGGTGGAAACGGCACCCGTTTCCTCCAAGGCAAACCGAGCAAAGAGGAAGGAGAGTGATTGCAATACCGAACCCAGGATTGCATAGATCAACCCTTTCAGTTTTGACCGTTCCTCATCACTGAGACTTCCACCTTGTTTGCGCCTGCCATCAAGGAGAACCATCAGGGTGACGCCGAGGATGGTGACGAAGATACCAAGAATCTGGATGAAGTTGAGCCGTTCATGGAAAATGAGGAAACCGAATAGGGCTGTAACAACGGGAGAAAGCGTCATGATGACCATCGACTCCCGTGCTCCGAGCAAGACATATGCTTTGAACAACAAGAGGTCGGTGATGAAAAACCCGATGGCTCCGCTTGCAAGCAAAAAGAGATACGTTTTTGCACTCAGCCCAACAGGAAACCAAATGCCTTCCATGAGGTAGGTAAGCAGGATGATTGCAGGAAAGGCAATCCACATCCTGATGTGGGCAACAGCATCTGATCCTACCCGTTGTCCGAGATGACGATAAATGAGCGCATTTTGTGCCCAACAGGCTGCAGTGAGCAGGGCAAGCAGCTGCCCTACGATCAGATTATGTTCCATGGTGGGCCAAACAGTAGCATATAGGGCGTTTCTTGACAATGAAATAGTATGTGCCGAAGCTCATATCACTGGTCCGAATATGAATTCTCCCAATCATTCCTCAAATGATTTATTCCTGTCTGAGTGAGAGATGTGGTTTAATGGGGGGAAGACCAAGGGAGAGGATCCCTGAAGGAGAAATGAAGAGGAAGCCCTTTGTCTTTGTTGGCACACAGCAAAGACTTCCCCTTCATCAAAAACACCATAGAAACAGTACCATCGAAGCGGCTTCTATTCAAGAGAGCTTCCATCCATCCTTGAGAAAGGGCAAGGACGGAATTCTTGCCGGATCGGAGTGCCTTATCGAGCAGAACAAGCTTCTCTTTACCTTGGATTTGGTCAAGGAGAAACTCTGTGAATTGAGTTGTAAATCGTTGAAACTCGGTCGACATGTCGAGCTACTTTCAAAAGAGGAGTGATGTATATACAGAGAGATACGTATCTCGAACAGCTTATAAACAGCAGATTCGATGGGCAGAATCTGATATGCACTTGCTCCCTTTAGCCTTAGCTTCAACAACATGGCAGCAGTTCTCCATCTTACGATACGGTTGCGAGAAAATGATTTTGTTGCCATTGCTGTCCCTTCCTTAAGATTTCTATCCAATATATCTTCTGTTGAATCCATGAAGTACCGAGAGTATGGGTTCGCAAGCAATGAAAGGGCATGAGCCGAAGCCCATGCCTAAGTACGTTTGGAGAGAACGTCTCTGAAGAAAAACTATCTGCCTTCCCGATCTAACAGCAAAAGCTGGTTGGCCAAGCTATCAGCATCAAAATACCGCTTTTCCCTGCGCTTGTTCAGCAGTGTGTACAAGGTTGGAGAAAGGAAGAGCGTGAGCAGCGAACCGGTGGCAAGCCCCCCGATGAACGTGAGGGCAATCGGTTGCATCATTTCTGATCCCTCTCCAGGGAAGAAGGCGAGGGGAATCAAGCCTAGAATCGTGGTAAGGGTGGTTGTAAGCATCAGTTGAATTTTTTCCGTGGAAACTTTTTGACTGACTCATACCGTATGAAGTCCCTTCATTGACCGCCTGCCACTTGGGCAGGTAGAATGAAACAATGCAAAAAGACATCAATCTCCGGCTCTCCGCAAAAGAAGCAGCCGATACTTCCCTCATTCGTACGAAAGCAGCTGCAAAGGCTGGCCTTTCCCCTTCAGACATATCATCGTGCCGGGTTATTCGCCGCAGCATCGATGCCAGACGAACTCCTGTGGTTGTCGATCTGGTTGTTCGTCTCTCCAGTGAGGATGAGCAAGCGTATCAAGCGACAACCTACCAAATGGTGAACAACGCCAAAGCAGTGATTGTTGTGGGAGCAGGTCCTGCCGGATTGTTTGCTGGCCTGAGATTGCTGGAACTTGGTCTGAAGCCCATCGTCCTTGAACGTGGGGTAGATGTTCATCAGAGAAAAAAGGACATTGCCACGCTGATGAAGACAGGCAAGGTGAATGCAGAGAGCAATTACAGTTTTGGTGAGGGTGGCCCCGGTGCTTTCAGTGATGGAAAGCTCTATACCAGAGCTACCAAGCGAGGTGATGTAAGCAAGGTGCTCGACCAGCTGTGTCAGCATGGGGCTTCGCTCGACATCCTCAGTGATGCTCATCCGCATCTTGGCAGTGATCGGCTCCCGGTAGTCGTGGAAGCAATCCGGAACACCATCACCGCTTTTGGGGGCGAGGTTCACTTCAAGAGCAAGGTGACCTCGTTCCTGAGAAACGCTTCTCAGTTGGTTGGTGTAGTGACGCAGTCGGGACAAACCTTTCATGGCCCTGTCATCTTGGCCACTGGACATAGTGCCCGCGATATGTACCGCTATCTTGACGAAGAAGGTATTGCCCTCGAACCGAAAGCCCTGGCCATCGGAGTTCGCCTCGAACATCCCCAACACCTCATCGACCAGATGCAGTACAAGCAGAAAGAGGGGAGAGGGCTCTATCTTCCTGCTGCTGAGTACTCGTTTGCCGCGCAGATCAAGGAGCGTGGAGTCTACTCTTTCTGTATGTGCCCGGGTGGCTTTGTCATAGCAGCTGCCACCGAGGATGGACAACAGGTGGTGAATGGTATGAGCAGTGCCTCCCGTTCAGGACCATTTGCAAATAGTGGTATGGTGGTTGAACTCAAGCCTGAAGATCTTGAGCAAGATAAATTTGGAGGAGCGTTGGGGGTGATGAACTTTCAGGAAGCTCTGGAGAGACGCAGTTTCCGTGCCAGTGGAGAGAGCATCAAGGCTCCAGCCCAGCGAATGGTGGATTTTGTCAATCATCGTGTTTCCAAGGATCTGCCAGAGACCTCGTATATTCCAGGGCTCGTCAACAGCGACTTGCATCGTGTACTTCCCCAGTTCATCTCCCAAAGGTTGGCCCTTGGCTTTGAAGCATTCGGCAAGAAAGCTTCCCGCTTTTTGACCAATGAAGCGATTTTGCTTGCCGCTGAGACACGGACCAGCAGCCCTGTGAGAATTCTTCGTGATCCAGAGACGCGCATGCACACGACCCTACGTGGATTGTTCCCCTGTGGTGAAGGGTCTGGATATGCAGGCGGTATTGTCAGCGCTGCTATGGACGGGATGGCCAGTGCAGATGCTGTCAAGGCGTATATGGAATGCTGAAAGGTTTCCCCCCGATAGAAGATCACACGAGCAGAATCCTTATCTTGGGAACCGGGCCAAGTGTGCGTTCACTGCAAAAGCAACAGTACTACGGCCATGAACGGAACTCGTTCTGGCCGATCATGGCTGATGTGCTTGGAGGCAGTATCGAGACCTATGAGCAAAAATGGTATCTCTTGCTGAGCCACGATATCGCGTTATGGGATGTCCTCTCAGGTTTTGAGCGGCAAGGATCCAGCGATGCTGCCTATACTGAGGCAATTCCCAATGACCTGAAGTCATTTCTCGAAGAACACCCTCAGGTTGACCGTGTGTTGTTCAATGGGCAGAAGGCTCGTATGCTCTACCATACATTGGTAGCCTATGAACCC
>JAAYQY010000294.1 GCA_012519125.1 Spirochaetales bacterium | reverse complement strand
TCCACTTCCAGGACGTCCTGGGGTTCGCAGAAGAGGTATATAACCGCTGGTAAGGGAATTTTTCCATTTGGGATGTTTCTGTCTTGCAACAACTTGTTCATTTGTATAGACTGGACAAGCTTAGTTGTATATCTCGGAGTGAAACCGATAATCCATCCATACATTTTTCAGGAGATCCATGTCAGAGTTAACCAGCTTTGCGGACCTAGGACTGTCCGCACAAACCATTGCCGCCATTGCATCGAAGGGATTCGAAGAACCCACCAAGATTCAGGCTGCCTGTATTCCCCTGCTCCTTAAGGACCAGGTAGACGTAATTGGCCAGGCACAAACAGGAACCGGTAAAACCGCCGCTTTCTCCCTCCCCATTCTCGAAATTGTCGACCCGTCCCTCTATCAAGTACAAGCACTTATTCTTGCACCTACCAGAGAGCTTGCCGTGCAGACCGCAGAAGAGATCAGCTCCTTGAAGGGAGACCGCAGGCTTGAGATTGCCGCCGTATACGGTGGTGCATCGATGGAACTGCAGCTGCGCAAACTGCGCAGGGGCACTCATGTTGTCGTCGGTACTCCAGGTCGTATCCTTGACCACCTCCGAAGAGGTTCGCTCAATCTCGAGCACCTGAAGTTCGTTGTCCTCGATGAGGCTGACGAGATGTTGGACATGGGATTCATTGATGATATCGAAGAAGTGTTGAAGCAGACACCTGCTGAGAAGCGGATGCTCTGTTTCTCTGCGACGATGCCTATCCCCATCCAGCGTCTTGCCGAGCGCTTCATGCATGAACCGCAATTGGTAAAGATCCAGCAGGATACAAACACCAGCAACCTCACCGACCAGATCTACATCGAGGTCAGGGAGAGTGACAAGCTTGAAGCCCTTACCCGTATCATCGATATGGAAGAGAGTTTTTACGGCATCGTATTCTGCCGCACCAAGGTGCAGTGTGACGAGATCGGCCGCAAACTTATGGATAGAGGCTATGATGCCGAGCCGCTTCATGGCGACCTTTCGCAGAAGCAGCGCGAGAGCATTTTGCACAAGATGCGTGAGCGATCGATCAGCATCATCGTAGCTACCGACGTCGCTGCCCGCGGCATCGATATCTCCGACCTCACCCATGTCATCAACTTCTCACTTCCTGAGGACCCGGATGCTTACATCCACCGGGTGGGAAGAACTGGACGTGCAGGAAAAACCGGCATAGCCATCACCTTTGTTGCACCGCGTGAATTCAAGCGCTTCTCCTTCATCAAGAAGGTTTCCAAGACTGATATCCGACGTGAGTCGGTTCCCGAGGCAAGTCAGATCATCCAGATCAAGCGAGCCAGGATTCTCAGCCAGCTTACCGCACTTGAAGAGAAAACCGGAGAGGACAGCCCATTCCTACCCATCGCAGCACAGCTTTTGGAAGGCAAGGATCCTGAACTTGTAGTCTCAGCTTTGCTCGACCACTTCTACAAGGATGAGTTGGATGCTTCCAAGTACCAACAGATCTCCCAGGGCCGCAATGAGCGCAGAGGCGAAGGTATGTACAGCGAAGAGAGTGGTATCACCCGTCTCTTCATTGCACGTGGCCGAAAGGATGGACTGGACAAGCGCATGCTGATCGACTACCTGATCGAACAGGTGGGAGCAGAAGACCGCGACATCCAGGATGTATCGGTACGGGATGATTTCTCGTTCGTCAGTGCACCGCTTCAGGTTGCTGAACGGATTCTTAAGACGTTCAGTGCGCAAAGTCCGGAAGGAAAGCCGCTCATCACCAGGGCAAAGCCTGATAATCCGAATGGAAAAAACCTGAGCGGAAGAACCCGTGGAGAACGCTACGAAGAGCGACCCTACTCTCCCGAAAGACGGGGTTCCTCGTCCTTCAGAGGAAGAAGGGAGCGCGAGGATTACCAGCCGTATGGCCGGGACTCCTATGGTGATGAGAACAGCTACCAACGCCCCGCTCCTGCCTTCGAAGACAGGCCAGCCCGCAGCCATGGGAAGTACAGTACTTCCAAGGTGAAGAAGGGCTCCTTCCCGAAGAAGACCAGTTCCCGAAAGCGATATCACGACTAAGCAAACGACCCACTTGGCAGCCAAGTGGGTTTTTCTTGTTCCCGCTCTATGATATACTCCGTGGTCAAGCCTGTAAGGGAGACTCATGAAATTCGATCTACTGCGCCTCATCGGCAAGCACAGCAAATTGACGTTGGTCATCATTTTGGCCATAACAGCCTTCTTTCTCTATCATGCGGCCTTTCTGCACCTTAATGCAGATTACAACACCCTCATGACCGAGTTGCAGGGGCAGACCACCTATGTGGTGGAGTCTGAAGTAGAGAGTCTGGGCAGTAGCCACGATACAACGAATGAGCAACCTATTCCCGAGACGGGAGACCTAAGAACCAACGCGTTGGGCAACCATCTGGTAGCCTCCTCAGAACCGACACCTCCACCAGCTGCAGATGAGGTGCTCTACACCACCACCTACCTTGTCATGGTAGAGAGTCCGAGACTGTACACCGCAGAACATCTGAGTCTCATCGAGACAACGATGGAAGCGCTGGGAAAGACAGACTACCTCAGCAAGAGCTTCTCTGTCCTCGATTTCGTCACCTTGGAGAAACGGGGAACAAGACTTGCCACCATGCCTTTCTCCTCTCATCAGGAGAACCAGACCGTATGGACTGACGAAGAGGCTCAGCTGCTGAAAAGCCGTATCGAAGCAGATCCCCTGGTGAAGAACTATCTGGTAAGCGATGACCTGCAAGGTCTTTTGTTCAGTTTTGAGTCGATTGCCCTTACGGAGAGCCAAGAGAATGAACTTGCTGACATGCTTGGGGTGCTCACCAAAAACGGAATGAAAGTCTCGATCAATGGGGGTGCGGTGATCACCAACCGCTTGATGCACTACCTTGGCAGAGACCTCAGCATCCTCCTCTCTCTCTGCTTCGTTGCCATTCTTTTGGTCTACTATTTGAGCTTCAAGTCAAAACGAAGCGTACTGCTCCCCTTCTCGATGTCGGTAATCGGCATCATCTGGACGTTTGGGACCATGCGCCTTCTTGGCTACTCGTTGACCATCGTCAATATTGTCACGCCTTGTATGG
>JAAYQY010000293.1 GCA_012519125.1 Spirochaetales bacterium | reverse complement strand
TTTCCGTCTGCAATCATTTGTTTTCATGCCTGTATTCGGTCTGAACAGCGGTATGATCCCGGTCATAGGCTACAACTATGGGGCGAAACGGCCCAAGCGCATCACCCAGACCATCCGGGTGGGAATGGTGGTTTCCCTGAGCATCATGACTGCGGGATTCTTGGTCTTCACCTTTCTGCCGCATGTGCTGCTCGGTTGGTTCAATGCTACCGATGAGATGCTTGCCATTGGAATCGTAGCCATGCAGCGCATCAGCCTCTGCTTCATCTCCGCAGGTTTTTGCATTGTCCTCATGGCACTGTTCCAAGGCATCGGGGAAGGCTATGTCTCCATGATCATCTCGGTGACCAGACAGTTGATTTTTCTGCTTCCTGCAGCCTATCTGCTCGGCCGCTTCTTTGGTCTCGATGCCCTTTGGTTCTCGTTCATCATCGCAGAAAGCGCCTCCCTTGCCCTGACCATCTACTTCTTCATCCACCTGTACAAGAAGCGGATCAAGACGCTGGGAGCATAGGCAAGGAAAAGGTACATTGGAGATACAATAAGAATCCCCGCTTTCTTGCCAGTGGCAAAGAGGGCGGGGATTGTTTTGGTTACTCCCACTCAATGGTCCCAGGGGGCTTGCTGGTGATGTCGTAGAGGACACGATTCACTCCGGACACCTCGTTGCAGATCCTGCTTGCAGCATGCTGGAGTACATCAGGAGGGAAGCGGAACCAATCAGCAGTCATTGCATCCTCGCTCGTGACTGCCCGAAGTGAGCACACTTCCTCATAGGTACGCTCATCGCCCTGCACTCCCACGCTCTTGACCGGAAGCAGACAGGCAAGTGCCTGCCAGATGTCGTGATAGAGCCCTGCCTTGCGAATCTCCTCAATGAAGATGGCATCCACATCACGCAGGGTATCCAGGCGGGGCTTGGTAACCTCGCCTACACACCTTACGCCAAGTCCCGGGCCTGGGAACGGATGACGAGTCACCAGCTCTTCGGGAAGACCAAGCTCCCTGCCGAGTGCACGAACCTCATCCTTGAAGAGCTCGCGAAGCGGCTCAAGCAGATCCCACTTCAGGTCCTCGGGAAGGCCTCCCACGTTGTGGTGGCTCTTGATCGTTGCCGACGGTCCGCCGGAGGGGCTTTTGCTTTCGATTACATCAGGATAGAGCGTTCCCTGGGCAAGGAAGGAGATCTCCCCAGCCTTGCGGGCCTCATCATAGAAGGTATCGATGAACACCTTGCCGATGATTTTCCGTTTCGCTTCTGGTTCGGTGACGCCCTTGAGCGCTGAGAGGAATGCTTCCTCTGCATCTGCATACTGGAGCCGGATCTTGTAGTTGTCCCTGAAGACTTTCTGGACCATCTCAGCCTCGCCCTTGCGAAGCAGGCCGTTGTTGACAAACACACAGACCAGCTGGTCTCCAATGGCTTCATGAATCAATACAGCAGCAACAGCAGAGTCGACACCCCCACTCAAGCCACAAAGCACCTGTTTGTCACCAACCTTGGCACGGATGTCCTCAATCGCCGTAGCAATGAAAGAACCCATATCCCAGTTTTGCTCTGCTTTGCAAATCCCCAGAACAAAGTTCTCAAGAAACTGCTTGCCTTGGGCGGTATGCACCACCTCGGGGTGAAACTGTACACCATAGAAGCGCTTTTTCTCATGCTCCAGCACCGTATACGGACAGTTGGGGGTACTGCCGGTCTGCACAAACCCCTCGGGCAAGGAAGAAACAGCATCCCCGTGGCTCATCCACAGCCTTGAGTTGGCACTGATGCCCGTAAGCAGAGAGGAGTTTTCGGAAAGAATGGTAAGGTCTGCAAACCCATACTCACGCTTATCGGGACGCTGTACCTCTCCCCCGTTCTGGATGCTCATCACCTGCAACCCGTAGCAAATACCCAGAATGGGAATGCCAAGCTCATAGATTGCCGGGTCGGGACGAGGGGATCCCTCTGTGCGGACGGAGGCAGGGCCTCCGCTGAAAATGATACCCGTCGGCTTCATGGCCTTCAGATCCTCTGCACTGGTGGTATAGGGGACGATCTGGCTGTAGACGTGCATCTCCCGAACTCTGCGTGCGATCAACTGGCTGTATTGTGCACCAAAGTCCAGCACTACGATGGTGTCATGGGAGAATTGTTGCATGCTGCACTCCTCTTTCATCTGAATTTGTTGCGAGTATATCGAAAAGCTGTGCGAAATGCTACCACGAAAGAGAGCGTACCGGAGGATAGGCCTTCTTGACTGCAGTGGAAACACCAAGGCCCAGAACAAAGCCTACGCCACTCTGTGCAATATTGCCAGGAATCTCAGCAGCGGCTACGCTTACAGTGCTGATGAAGAGTGCAGAAAGTGCAAAGTAGCCTAGGGAGACTGTTGCAATGCACACCAAACCTGCCAACAGCTTTCTGGCCAAGGAGACGGCTTCATTTCCTTTCTGCTTGACAATGAGAGCGATGAGCAATCCTTCCACTCCATGTACCACAAAGGAGATCGGAGCCCACTGTGCATAGCCGCTGATGAGGTCGGCCAATGCAGTACCCAACCCTGCTGCAATAAATGCAGACCAAGGCCCGAAGGTGAATGCAATGAAGCAGATCGCCACATCACAAAGATTCAGGTAGCCCTTTGCAGTCGGGATACGAACAACCAAGGTAAAAACAACCACCACGGCTGTCAGTACGGCTACCATGGCCACCTTCAAGGCATTTTTATTCTGTTGCATGATTTGTCTCCTATTGAACCCGGAAAAGAACCCAAAACACTACAAGCATGATACAAGAAAGCAAAGTATGGGTATAGGGATGTCGATAGGAGGAGAGGTCCTTAAAACTGCTTCGTTTCTGCTCGCTTCCAAACCCGCGTAGCTCCAAGCTCATGGCAAGATTGGGAATGGAACGAAGGGCAAAAACCAAGGCGCTGGTGAGCGTGGGCACCAAATCTTTCAGCCGCTGAATTATGCGCTTTCCCTGATCACTCTCTGCCTCCCTGAGGCTGTGGGACTCAGCTATCTGGGAGAAACTCTCTGCGATGAAGGGAATGTAGGTGAACGCAAGCGTTACCACCAATCCAGCCTTGTAGGGAAGGTGGAAGGCACGAAGGGCAAGCATCACTTCCTGCATGACGGTGGTGGCAAACAGCAAAGTACAGGCATAGGTGATGCCAATGAAGCGCCCTGCCAGCCGTACAGCCTGCTCCAGTCCCTCTGCGGTGATAAGCGTGAAAGAGCCGATGGTAATGAGGCTCTCCCCATCACGCACATTGAAGGGCATGAAGAGAACCATGAACAGCAGCATTGGCAGAATGGAAAGGAAGGTCTTGGCAATGTGGGAAAAACCGGTGTTGATTGCCCCCACCAGCACCAACAGGCCTACCACGGTGTACAGCCCAACCAGACTCACCGGCAAGAAGAACCAGATGCAGAGGAGCATCACCGTAAGGAGTTTCGCTCGGGGATCGAAACGGTAGAGGAGGCCTTTTCCCGCTACGAAGGTGTTGATCGTCATAGCTCGCAGAGCCTCCCCTTCTCTATTGAGTAGGTTCTCTGCTGCACTCGCTTGGCAAACTGCCTGTCGTGGGTGATCAGAAGGATGCCGGCCCCATTTTGCCTGAGGTCCCTGATGATGGAGAGCGCTGTATGGTAGGTCAGGGCACTGTCAAGCTCGTCCAGAATATAGAAGGGCCTGTCCAAGAGATAGTAGACAGCAGCCTGAAGAGCCTTGCGCAGCGGATAACTCATGGTAGCCGGAGTATCGGAGAGGGAGAGTCCAAAAAGGTCGGCACAAGCAGCAACCCTCCGACGAATCTCCTCCTGTTTCAAGTCACGTCTTCTTCTGAGCGACCAAGAGAGCTCATCATTGACGGTGGGAAGAAAAATCTGCAGATCAGGGTTCTGAAAAAGATAGCCAACCTTCTTGGAGAGCTCTTTGCCTGACAGGGAGGTGCCGTCGAACTTGATGGAACCGCTCAGATACCCATCCAGGCCGCAGAGTATACGGGAGAAGGAACTTTTCCCGCTTCCGTTCGGACCGACCAAGGTAACCAGTTCCCCGCTCTGGAGTGTGAAATGCGGAACCTGAACTTTGAAGGAAGCCTCTTCCAACGTGCTCATCCTTCTGCGTTCGGCAACCAAATCGGTGCAGACCAACTGCCGTACTTCAGGGGGAGTACACACTTGGGAAGCTAGGGGATTGGCCAGATCATCCTGGCAAAGCTGGGAAAAACGAGACAGCAGCTGCTGCTGGGGAAGGGAGACAACTTTCTTGTCGTCCAACAGAAGCACTTGGTCAAAGAGACCATCAAACTCAGCCAGATAGCGGCTTGCAAGCACCAAAACGGTCTTGTTACCCTTGTCTATCATCTCCTTGAGTTGGTCGCGCCACCTTTGGTCCAAATCATCGAAGGCTTCGTCGAGGATCCAGAACCGGGCATCTATCGCCTCGGTGACTGCAAGCAGGACACGCTTGCGCTCTCCCCCGCTCAACTCTTGTTCGCTTGAAGTCCTCAGCCGATCGAGGCCCCAATGCTGGAGAGCTCTATCGATGCGACTTCGCATCTCTTCCCGACCGAGTCCAAGGGACTCAAGGGGGAAGGCGAGCTCCTCCTCAACCGAATTGGCAATGAATTGTTCCTGGGGATTTTGGGAGACATACGAGCAGATGGAGAGCAGTTGCCAAGGCTCCAGGGTGGCCAGATCGGTGCCGAATACACGGATAGTCCCCTCCAACGTACCGGGAAAGTACTTGGGACAAACCCCACACATGATCTTGGCCATGGTGGTCTTTCCCTTGTCGAAAGGAGCGAGCAAGAGCGTCTTGCTCCCCTCCTCAATCTGCAAACTCAGGTTCTCGAAGAGACTCTCACACTGTTTCTGGACATAGGAATGATACGTAAAGCTGAGGTGTTCGATGCAGAATGCGTTTGGCATAGGCACCCTAGACTTCGCCAGGGAGCTCGTCGAATCGCTTTGCGATGGTCCCATAGACCACCTCGTGGAGGTTGGCAATCTGATCCTCATGCAGCGTTGCCGTATCGATGGGCGCAGAGATGGAGAAGTAGGCATGAACCCGCTTAAACCCATGCAGATGCTCAAATCCTGCACGAAGGCCCTTGATGGTTATGGGGACAATGACTGCTTTTGACCGGGTTGCCAGCTTGAGACTTCCGTTCTTCAACTCCCCGATTTTTCCGCTTTTGCTTCTGGTTCCTTCAGGGAAGATGAGCATGCTCCTTCCATCTTTCAAGTACTGGACACCCTTGAGAATGGCCTTCACTGCATCATGGGGACTGGTGCGCTCGATGAAGATGCACCCCAGTGCATAGCACCAGAGATTGATGATGGGAATCCTTCTCACTTCAGCCTTCGCAAGAATGCTTGCCCAAAGCCGGGCAGGCCCTACGAAAGCAACGATATCGAGCATGCTCTGGTGATTGGCCATGTAGCAGATGTTCGAGACCTCAGGCAGGTTCTCCCGCCCATCGACGTGCACCGTGATGCCGAGAAAGAAGAGGATGGAACTACCGATGAAGTGCCCGCTGCGCTCAAGATGCCGATCTGCTTGCTTCTTGAGGCCGAAGAGTCTGAGTAGATACGCAGGAAGAAAGCCGTAGAGGGGAGAGAGAATCAGGATGGGGAGAACAAACAGGGCTGCAAACGCAATGCGAATCTTTTTCATGCAATCTCCTCAAACGTGCTAGGAAAAGTCCTGCGTCTTGTAGAGTTTGGCATAGGAGCCATTCTTCTGGAGCAACTCACTGTGGGTGCCCGACTCGACCAGTTTACCCTCATCAAGGACCAAGATGCAATCGGCATTCTTCACTGTTGTGAGCCGATGGGCAATAACAAGCGCGGTACGACCCATCGATAGCCTGGCAAAAGCTTCGCTGATGAGCTCCTCACTCTCGGTATCCAAGCTGCTGGTGGCCTCATCGAAGATCAGAATCGGTGGGTTCTTCAAGAAGACACGGGCGATGGAGATGCGCTGTTTTTGCCCCCCACTGAGCAACGTCCCGCGCTCACCGACCGGGGTATCAAGCCCAAGGGGGAGGCTGCGTACGAACGTACCCAGGTTTGCCGCATCCAGCGCAGCCCAGAGCTGCTCATCGGTTGCATCGACCTTGCCGTATTTCAGGTTCTCACGGATGGTGTCGTCAAACAGAAAGACATTCTGCTGGACAAAGCCTATGTTCTGGCGGAGGGAACTCTGCTTGAGGGTATTGATATCCTGCCCATCAATGAGAATACGACCAGCTGTAGGCTCGTAGAAACGCGGGATGAGAGAAGCAAAGGTACTCTTTCCCGCCCCCGACTCACCGACCAAGGCGACCGTAGAGCCACCTTTCAGGGTTACGCTCAACTCTTTGAGCACCTCAGTTGATGCATTGTCGTAGGAGAAGGTGACGTGGTCGAAGTCCACGGTTCCTTCCTTGACCTTGAGGCTTTTTGCATCCTTCTGGTCCTGGATGGAGGGATCCTCATCCATAACCTGGGTGAAGCGCTCAAAACTGGCCATGCCCTGTTGCAGCTGTTCGGTGAAGTTGATCAGCCGGTCGATGGGAGGAAGCACCACCCCGACATACAGGATGAAGGTCACCAGATCGTAGCTTTGCACCTTCCCCATGAAAATGAGGATGGTTCCGCCTGCGATGGTGCAGAAGTAGTAGAGCTCACGGAAAAATCCGAGTATTGAGTGATAACGACCCATCACCCGATACTGGCCCATCTTGCTGTCTCGCAGCACGTCGTTGACCTGATTGAACTTCGCCTCCTGATAGGACTCCCTTCCGAAGGATTTCACCTCACGGATGCCCATCAGGGAGTTCTCCACGTTGCTGTTCACATCGGCAACCGTGGTGCGCACCTTGCGAAATGAGGCTTTCATCCGCATCCCGTAGTGAATGCCGTAGAAGACCATGATGGGAAGCGGAATCATGGAGACCAATGCAAGAGGTACACTGTAAGAGAACATGACAATGTAGGAACCAAGAATGGTTGCCACACTGATGAGCAAATCCTCAGGTGCGTGGTGGGCCATCTCGGTAATCTGGAAAAGGTCATTGGTGATGCGGCTCATCATGTGGCCGGTCTTCGTCTTGTCGAAGTATCCGAAGGAGAGCTTTTGCAGATGGGCAAAGAGCTCGCTGCGCATATCGGTCTCCATCTTCACTCCCAGGATATGACCCCACGTCACCCTGATGTACTGGCAGACAGCCTGCAGGATGTAGATAAGGAGCATCAGGGCAAAGATGATGATCATGTTGCGCAGATTTTGGGAGGGTATCTCCACCCTGAGCAGCTGTCTGGTCAAGGTGGGAAAGAGAATGGCAAGGGCGCTGGCGAAAACCGCAACACCCATGTCAAGAAAGAACAGTCCTTTGTACGGACGATAATAGGAAAGAAATCGTTTGAGCATGCTACTTCTTTCTCCCGAACAAACGGGCAAAGAATCCCTTTTTCTGTTCGGGTTGCTTCACCTCATTCGACTCCTTTGCCCGGGCTGGGGCAGCAGTCGGTTTGCGTACAGTCGTATTGGCAGCTGTTGCTTGAACCTTGGGAGCAGAACTCTTGGGGGCAACTTCGCCACCCTCGCTCTGGTACTGCTGCTTATAGTAGGCGAGCCGTTCCTCGAGTGAGAGGTTCTGGATTTCAGCATAGCTTTTGGAGCCGCTTCTTCTGCGTCGGTCGCGCTGTACCGGCTCCTCCCTGCGAGGTCTTCTCTGCTGACCTTCGGCTGCTGCCATAGGTCTGCGAGGACCACGAGGCCTGTCTCCCTGCTCGCTTCTTCTGCGAGCGGGCTCTGGCCTTCCACCGGGCCGCTTGCGATCTCTCGGACCGCTCTTGGAACGCATCGTGGAAGGAGCATACTCATCGTTGCTCACCAGATCCCGGAACGAATACGAGGCACTCTTGTCCTCAACGACCGGCAAATCACCCTCAGCCGGCCAGATTACGGGAATCTTCATCTGGATGTAGTTCTCGATGGCCTCGAGGTTGAATACGTACTCTTCGTCTGCGAAGGTGATGGACTTGCCGCTCTTGCCGGCACGAGCAGTGCGCCCGATACGGTGCACATAGCTTTCAAAATCATCCGGGATATCGTAGTTGACGACCAGCTCAAGGTCATCGATCTGCAGGCCACGGGCGGCTACATCGGTGGCAACGAGGAATTTGATCTTGCCATCCTTCATCCGCTCGATCGTCTGCAGTCGCTTTGACTGAGGAAGGTCCCCCATCAGATACTTGGTGGGATAACCGTTGAGCGATAGGCGCTTGGAAACTTCGATGCACCGTGCCTTGGTGTTGGTGAAAATCAGGCAGTTGGTCGGATCTTCCCGCTTCATAAGCTGCAAAAAGAGATGAAACTTCTCAGCCTTGCTGATGTGGTAGAGCTCTTGGGTGATAGCCTTGACGGTAATCTCCTCAGGCTGGACCTCAAGCTCGACCGGTTCGTTCATGAACGACCAGGCAAGGTTGCGGACCTTGGTCCCAAGCGTTGCCGAGAAGAGCATGGTCTGCCGCTCAGTACAGGGACGGAGCAGACTGAACATCTTCTGGATGTCCGGGTAGAAACCCATGTCGAAGAGACGGTCAGCCTCATCGACTACAAAGATGTCAAACTCCCGGAAGTCAATCTTGTGCATCTTCTGGTAGTCCAGGATGCGTCCGGGGGTGCACACGAAGATGTCACACCCTTTTTCGATAAGCTCATCCTGTTTTCCATACCCGACGCCACCAAAAAAACACCCTACCGTTATGTTCTCCACCGACTGTGCCAGCTGAAGGGTATCCGCTTCAATCTGAACGGCGAGTTCACGGGTAGGGGCTACGATGAGGGCCTTGGGTTTGCCTTTGCCTGCTTTTTGGGCTGCTACAAATGATTCCAGGATGGTCAACACATACACTGCGGTCTTGCCGCTGCCCGTCTTTGACTGGGCCATGACATCTTTGCGGGTAAGACTGACGGGGAGGACTTTCTCCTGCACCTCGGTACAGTCGGTAAAACCCGCGGCTACGATGCCTTTGAGCACTTGCTCACTTAAGGGTAGTTCAGTAAATTTCATTGGTACTATATATCGCCTTTACAAGAAATAGCTGTTTCCATGGGAAAAAGGGGGCTGCATGAAAGAGCCCTACCCAAATAAGATAGAGGAAAATGCTGGCCTTGTCCACCGTAGGAGCAAAGGTTTCTCAGTCCTGAAGTTCCCACCCACGTACCAGATCTCTGATAGCCAGGATTTTCGGGAACGGATCATTGAAAGGCCTGCCATCCAGTGAAGCAAGCGGCATGGCTGCCATGCTGGTTGCACTGATGAAGGCCTGCTCGTAGACCCCACTTGCAAGATCAGACAGGGTTGGAGCCTCATAGACGATGGAGAGCCCAAGAAGGCTGGCTGCCTTGAGCACCCTATCGCGAGTGATGCCCAAGAGCACCTCATCATCGGCAGCAGTGTAGAGACTGTTCTCTTTCAGAGCAAAGAAATTGCTTCGGGTACCCTCAAGAACCCTGCCGGTGCGGTCCACCAACAGAGCCTCAAAACACGTTTGCCGT
The DNA here is from genome assembly GCA_012519125.1 of Spirochaetales bacterium. Taxonomy (GTDB): domain Bacteria; phylum Spirochaetota; class Spirochaetia; order Sphaerochaetales; family Sphaerochaetaceae; genus Sphaerochaeta. The sequence goes on along the minus strand of JAAYQY010000293.1, from coordinate 658 downwards.
TTCGCCTCTTCCACCGCCAGATAGTTGAGCAAGAGATTTCCTGTCTTGCAGGAGGGAAAAAGCCGCTCGCCATGGTAGCTGATGGCACCTACGCCCTTGGTGTAATAACTCTCAGGATAGCTCAGGATGGTAGTTGCCGTAACAAAGAGCTGAGGCTCATCTCCCCCGTAAATCTGAATGCGAAGGCTCGCCCTCTCTATCTCATCAACCTCGATGAGCTGGTACACGGCACGCTCTATCTCTTCTTGGCTGAAAGGATGAACCAGACCGATCCCCTTGCAGGAGTGCTCCAAACGGTTGAGATGGTCGTCAAGATGCACCACCTTGCCCTCAATGATTCTCAGCGCCTCGTAGGTGGAGAAGCCGAATTGGACGGCTCGCAATGTTATGGGAACCACGGCATCCTTGAGAAGGATGACCTTCATGTTATGTATTGCATGCTCTCCGACCATCTGCTCTCTCCTTAGGGGTACTTGATCAACTCACGGGGTTTGCTCCCATTCGGAGGCCCCACATACCCAAGCTCCTCCATCTGTTCAACCAGACGGGCAGCTCGGTTGTACCCTATCTTCAGCCTTCGCTGCAAGTAGGAAGCTGAAGCACACTTACGCTCCACCACGATGGCCAGGGCACGCTCCATCAGTTCACTGTCATCATT
>JAAYQY010000292.1 GCA_012519125.1 Spirochaetales bacterium | reverse complement strand
TTGTCGATCCATCTATTCGCATGGACCAGCAACTGAATCATCTCCTCATCGGTCATGACAGCAGGGTTCGGAGGAAGGGGGTTAGGAAGGAACGACTGATATGCCATTTCACCATACAGATTTGATGTGAACGCCCCTGCCCTGTTCTCCATTATACGAATCTCCTCCTAGGCATCTTGAAATAACACACCTACCTTACCATGATAATTTCAATATGTAAATCTATTCTGAAATAAGAGGCAAAATTCATAGTCGTTATTTCAAGTTAGCCCAACAATCGATCGGGGAGTATGCACTGACTGGCAATTTTCACTCATTCGTATACGTTCACCGCCGAGATGAGCGTACCGTTTTTCCATACAACCAGGAGCAATGCGAATGTTCTTATACCAAGGCAAATTCCGACCTTCGGCGCCTTGGTTGGGGGAGGATTGAACATCGCAGGAGAAGTCTTCAAGCGGTGATCACTTTTGATTGTCTTGCCTCTGATACTGAAAAGCAGCCTGCAGTGGATGCTGCAGGCTGCTTTGTGCAAGGGGTGGGAACCGACTCTCGGCTACCTTATTTGATTTTCACTTCAATGGTCTTGGGCAGCACCTCATCCTTCTTGGGAAGGGTGACGGTCAGTACACCATCGCTGAACTCGCCCTCGATAGCGGACTCATCGATATCCTCAGGAAGGCTGAAGGAGCGTTCGAACTTCTTGAAGTAGCGCTCGCGCACCAAACTCTTCTTTCCATCGACATCCTTGAGGCTCTGCTTGTCGCTGCTGATCCTCAGCACATGCTTATCGACATTTACCTGTACCTCGTCCTGCTTATATCCGGCAAGCTCTGCCTCAACGACATACGCCTTCTCGGTCTCATAGATGTCTACCGGTGGAATCTTGCTCGAGCTTGCGCCCCAATCAGACCAAAGGTCATTGAACAGGGATTCGAAGTTCGATACCGGGTTGTTGTGGTTGTAGGAAACGTAATATCTCATTGTGACACCTCCATGTGTTCATGTCTGTTCGTTGTTGATGCAAACATACATGCAAAAGGCGTGCCAACTTTTTGAAATAAAAAGAAAATATTTCTTTAATAGTTTTTATTTATTTGTATTACATACTTTTAATACGTTTCTAAATCAAATATCAAGGTACTATGCACCACACATCCCGGATGCAAAGTACCCGCAATGAACCCTACCCATCATCCTAATTGGGTCAAATCGACACACGCGAGTCAAAAAGAGCCCAGAATGGACTCTCTCTGACACACCGATTAGCCAAAATAACGGACAGCGCCCCAAAACAACGCAGAATCGGCTTTCGCCTCAGTATTCTGATAGAGCCGTTCCACCATGCGCTCGCTGTGAGCCATCCTGCCGAACACCTTGCCGTCAGCACTGCTCAACGCTTCCACTGCGTACAGGGAGCCATTCGGATTGTCCGGATAGCTTGTGGTTGCATAGCCTTGGCTGTCCACATACTGGCTGGCAATCTGGCCGCCCCTGATCAGGTCTGCAAGCACCGAATCCTCTGCAAAAAACCGCCCCTCCCCGTGGGAGACAGGAAGCAGCTGGACATCTCCAACCTTAAAAGCACCAAACCACGGAGAGAGCGTCGAACTGACGCGGCAGTTGACCAGACGGGAGATATGATGCCCCACCTGGTTGTCCAGCAGCATGGGATCGCCTGCAGCTGGCTTTCGTATCGATCCATACGGAAGCAGCCCAAGCCTTACCAAGGCTTGGAACCCGTTGCAAATTCCTCCTACCAATCCGTCATGCTGGGCAAGCAAGGCCTCGATTCTGGCTTTGATCAGGGGATTGGCCAAAAAGGATGCGATGAACTTGCCCGATCCATCAGGCTCGTCAGATGCTGAGAAGCCTCCGCTCAAGAATAGTATCTGGCACTGCTGAAGGGAGGTGAGCATACGTTGTACGCTCTGCTCGACATGCTTCGGAGTAAGGGTGTTGATCACAAGCAACTCCACTTCCGCTCCCACTCCTTTCCAAGCCTTCTGGCTGTCGAGCTCACAGTTCGTCCCCTCAAAAACGGGGATGAGCACCCGCGGTTTTGCCTTGGGGTATCGGCATTTCATAGTTTTCTTCGTAACAAAATCCAAGGTGGGTACACGTGCACCCTCATGCTTCATCGGCCCGTATACGGCTGAGAGTGGAGCCTCAAGGGCAGAGCGCAGTGACTTGATGTCCTTGCCACAACTTGGGAAAACCACCTCCGCTTCTGCAGTGGTTCTTCCGATGAGCACTCCTCCCTCGAGGGGTCCATCCGTCTCCACCACAAACGCACCATAGCGCTTCCTAGCCAGGTCAAGATCGGTTTCCAGTATGCAGCCGATCTCATTGCCCAGGCTCATATGGGTAACCGCAAGAGCCAACCCACCCCACCCCAAGGCGTAGGCGGCACGTACTCGCTTTTGCCGAACCAAGGTGCTTACGTATCTGAAAAGGGAGGGAAGTTCTTCTTCCCGCTCTGCTTCAAGGAGGTAGAGCGAGGAACCTGCCCGTGCAAAGTGATTGCTGCCAAGCACCTGCTTCTCTGCCACACTTACTGCAAAGCTTACCAGCGTGGGAGGAACCGAAAGCGAGCCGTAGGTACCGCTCATCGAGTCCTTGCCGCCGATGGCGGCCGTGCTGAACAGCCGCTGTGCCTTGTAAGCACCCAAGAGGGATGCAAGCGGCAGACCCCAGCGATCGGGATCGCTTCCAAGCTTTCCGAAATACTCCTGGAACGTCAGATAGGTCTGATCAAGATCGCCCCCTGCAGCCGCCACTTTGGCAAGCGAGTGTGTTACGGCAAGAAAGGCTCCTCTGAAGGGGTTTGCTTCAGATTCATAGGGATCATAGCCATAGGAAGCAAGGCTGGTGGAAGTGGTCCTTCCATTCTCTACCGGAATGAGAGCGGCCATCACCTGCGCCGGACTTGACTGTGTCTTTCCACCGAAGCTCTGCAGTACACTGCCTCCACCGATGGTATTGTCAAAACGCTGTGCCAACGCTTGCTTGCTTGCCGAGTTGAGATCGGAGAGTAACGCATCCAGCTCTGCTTCTCCAAAGAGTGCTCGCTTCGCAGTCAGGTCCATAGAGCGGGGAACATGGACGCTCGCCCGCTTCTTCGCTCCATTGCTGGAGAGCAGCTCACGGCTGAGGTTCACCAAGGTCTTTCCTTGGTAGTGCATCACCAGATTGGGCTCTTCAGTAATTTGGGCGACCACCGTAGCCTCAAGGTTCTCCTCCTCGGCATAGCGAAGGAACTCCTGTACATCCTGTTTGGCAACCACCATGGCCATCCGCTCCTGGCTTTCGCTGATCGCTCGCTCCGTCCCATTCAGCCCCTCATACTTGGTGGAAAGTGCATCCAGGTCAATCATCACCCCGTCGGCCAGCTCGCCGATGGCCACACTCACGCCTCCGGCACCAAAGTCATTGCACCGCTTGATCAGGGAAGTCACCTCGGCTCTTCGCATCAGACGCTGCAACTTGCGCTGCTGGGGGGCATTGCCCCGCTGTACTTCCGATGCACAGCTCTCCAGGCTGGTCAGGCCATGGCTCTTCGAGGAACCAGTTGCCCCTCCACAGCCATCACGGCCAGTCCTGCCCCCGACAAGAATGACCACATCTGAAGGTTCGGGCTTCTCTCGTCTGACCTGTGCCAGTGGCACTGCTCCGATGACAAAGCCCAGCTCCATATGCTTGGCAACAAACCCCGGGTGGTAGAACTCCTCCACCAAGGAGGTCGCCATACCTATCTGGTTTCCGTACGAGCTGAAGCCGTGGGCAGATCCCAAGGCTATGGTTCGCTGGGCCAGCTTTCCCTCAAGCGTCTGATCCAAGGCTGTGGTAGGGTCACCAGAGCCAGAGAGCCTCATCCCCTGGTAGACGTAACTGCGCCCGGAAAGAGGATCGCGGATGGCTCCCCCGATACAGGTGGCGGCCCCTCCGAAGGGCTCAATCTCAGTCGGATGGTTGTGTGTCTCGTTCTTGAACTGCAGCAGGTAGGGAACCTTCTCCCCTTCGACATCCACATCGATATGCACCGAGCAGGCGTTGATCTCATCGCTTTTGTCGAGCTGTTTCAAGCCTCCTTCTGCCCGTATGACTTTGGCTGCAAAGGTGGCAAGCTCCATGAGGGTAAGGCTCTTTTTCACGCCGAGTCTCGTTCGGTCGCTGAGGAACATCTGATAGATGGCATCTATCTGTGGGTCATCGATCACCACCTCATCCAGTTCGGTGAGAAAGGTCGTATGCCTGCAGTGATCGGACCAGTAGGTATCCAAAACCTTCAACTCGGTAAGCGTGGGATTGCGGTCTTGGCTGATGAACCAGCGCTGGATGAGAGCAAGGTCCTCCTCATCCATGGCAAGCTGGTACTCAGCAAGCACGCCTTTCAGGTCCTGCTGCTCGCAAAATCCATCGAGGGCTGGAGGAAACAGAGGAGCTTGTGCTTGTTCAAAAAGATGGTCAGGAACCCGTTCGTCGGCTTCACGCGACTCCACCTCGTTGATGAGATACGCACGTATTCGCGCTTTCTCCAGTTCACTGAAGGTGCCCTCAAAACAGTAGAACGTGGCGGTCCTTACCTGCATGTCGGTATCAGGAAGAAGAAGCTTGCCGCAGAGCTGGACTGCATTGGAACGCTGGTCGAACTGCCCGCTGTGCATCTCCACCCCAAGATTCCACGTATGCTGCGGAAGGCCATCCAGTTTCCTGTCACGCGTGCTGTCAACCAGCAGTTGGTCACTCAGAAGGGAGGCTTGCCCGGCATCGAGACCCTCGATCGCGTAACGAAGACAAATCAACAAGCTCTGAAGGTTTTGCAGGTCCAGCAAGCTTCGAAGCTGAGAGGCCAACTCGGTATCCCGGTTCCTAAACGCATCCTTACGACACAACAGCACCTGATGAACCATCAGACTCCTCCCCTTCCAAAGCACGACAACCAATGTCGGTACGATAGTGCATTCCTTCAAACGCAACCTGTTTCACCGCTTCATAGGCAAGATTCCTTGCCTCTGTAAGTGTTTCCGCCCTGCCCACCACATGCAGCACCCTTCCCCCGGTACTGGTCAGCGTTCCATCAGACGACCGCTTCACCGCAGCATGCAACACAGAGGATCCAGGAGGAAGATGGCCGATATGGATCGTCTTGCCTACTTCAGAAGCGACGGGATACCCCTTGCTGGCCAAAGTGACGGAAACGGCGTAGCCCGGATGGAAATGAATGCTCTTGGTGTCGAGCGCTCCTTCCCGCGCACTGACCAGCAGATCGAGCACATCATCACCAAGCAGGGCAAGCACGGCCTCGGCTTCGGGATCGCCGAAGCGGCAGTTGTATTCGATGACCACAGGACCCTCGGGGGTGAGCATGAGGCCGAAGAAAAGGCAGCCGATGAATGCGCTGCCTTCTTCCTTGAGCCCTCTGATGGTGGGGAACACGATGTGCTGCATGCAACCATCAGCCACATCCTGGGTGTAGTACGGGTTGGGGGCAACCACACCCATGCCACCGGTATTCGGTCCTGTATCCCCATCCCAGGCCCGCTTGTGGTCCATGGCACTGGCCAAAGGAAGCACATGCTCACCGTCGCAGAGGACAAGGAGACTGACCTCCGGCCCTGTGACGAACTGCTCCATGACAATGGTGTCCCCGCTCATGCCGTGGATGTGGTCGACCATCATACTGGTGAGCGTGGAAAAGACCGTGTCCCTATCCTCAGCAATGACCACCCCTTTGCCCAGAGCAAGCCCATCGGCCTTGATGACGATGGGAAGCGGGCAGGTTGCACCGTACTCCTTCGCTTCATCGATATCGGTGAACACACGGTAGGCGGGAGTGGGAATGTGATGCCGTTGCATGAAGGCTTTC
>JAAYQY010000291.1 GCA_012519125.1 Spirochaetales bacterium | reverse complement strand
TTGGTGCATACAGAACCCAACTTCCCGTATATGCAAGCGGGAACTTCCATGCAACCATCGATGAGTATGTGGATGAAGCTCTCAAGTACAAGGAACGAGGAATCAAAGGCTACAAGGCTCATCCTGCAGGGCCCATCTCGTTCGACATGAAAGTCCACGAAGCGTTGAGAAAAGCTGTCGGTGATGAGTATGTGCTCATGAGCGATCCTGTTGCTGAATACTCATTGCATGAAGCCATCAAGGTAGGAAGACAGCTCGAGGAATTGGGATACTATTGGCTTGAAGAACCCTTCAGAGATTTTGAGTTGGATAAGTATCAGCAGCTGTGCAGTGCACTCGATCTACCCATCGCAGCGACTGAAACCACCCGTGGATGTCATTGGGGAGTTGCCCAGTCAATCGCCCAACACGCTGCCGATATCGTACGTGCAGATGTGAGTTGGAAAGACGGTGTGACCGGCACCATGAAAATTGCTCATCTTGCAGAGGCTTTTGGGATGAACTGTGAGATTCACACGACCACGATGAACTATATGGATATGGCCAACCTGCATATCGGCTGTTCGATCAAGAATACCGAATACTTCGAGTACTTTGTTCCCGAGGAGAACTACCAGCTTCCCATGCAAGGGATGCTCCCCATCGACAAGAATGGCATGATTACGGTTCCCGAAGGAGTCGGTCTTGGAGTCGACCTTGATTGGGATCTGATCAAGCGAAGCTGCAGAAGCTACAAAGAAGCAAGAGCCTAAGTGCCAAGAAAGGAGCTCCCACGATAAGGAGCGCCTTTCTTCTGAACCGAAACTATGGTGAATCAGAATCCGAAATACTCTTTCACATTGGTGATGCAGAGTCGTTCGATAATTTCCTTGAGATACTCCTCGCCACCGAAGTATTCTCCCCTCTCCACCAGCCTTGCAAGGTATCGACACAACAACCGGCGATACAGTTCATGGCGAGGATAGCTGAGAAAGCTCCTGCTGTCAGTGAGCATCCCAACTCCCAGGGAGAGAGGATAGAGGTTGGAAACACTCTCGAACTGGCGCTCCATGCCATACACCTGATCATTGAACCACCACGGAGCACCCAATTGCACTTTTGCCTTGACATCACTGTCACAGAATCCTGCTGCAAGTACGGCGAATGTCTCAATCTTGGCCAGGTCGAGAGGATAGAGGATCGTCTTTGGCAAGGCATGAGCCTTGGTAAGGCGATCGAGCAGCAAGCCGATGCTGTGGACACTGCTGCGGTCATCGGTGCAATCGAAACCGGTGGACTGCCCGATTGCGGCTACCTTTGAGGTATTCGCATCAAGGTACGTTCCTACATGCAGTTGCATGACAAAGCCGTGTGTATGGTACAGTTTACCCATTTCGTAAAGAAAGGCCGTTCGGTAGGCATCTATTTCCAAGCTGCTGAGTTCTTCATTTCCAAGAGCCTTGGCAAAAATTTCCTCCAGCTTCTCCTCGGGTACCTCAACGTATGAGAAATACGGAATTCCATCATCGCTTACCGTCGTTCCCATACTCTTGAAGAAGAGCAAGCGGTTTTCCAAGGCATTCACCAGGTCTTCAAAGCTTGCGATGGAAACCCCACTTGCCTCTTCAAGTTTCTTCACGTATGAGGCAAAGGCGGAACGTTCACAGAACATTGCCTGGTCAGGTCGGAAAGCAGTCAGTATCCTGGTTTTTGTTTTGCCAGCCAATTTTTTATGAAAGCAGAGGTCGTCAATCGGATCTTCTGTCGTGCAGACCAATTCGACATTGCTCTTCTCCATGCACCACTGAGGTGTGATGTGATTGCTCTTGATCAAGGCTTTGGTCTGAGCAAAGATACGTTCGGCGTTCTCAGCACAAAGCATCTCCTCAATTCCAAAATAGCGCTTCAGCTCCAAAGCACACCAGATATACAAGGGATTTCCGATCAGATAGGGGACAATCTCTGCAAACTTGTAGAACTTCTCCTCAAAGGAAGCTGAGCCGGTTATGTAGGTTTCCTCAATGCCGAAGGTCCGCATGGCCCGCCACTTATAGTGATCGCCAGCCAGCCACATCTGCCCAATATCCTCGAACTCCTTGTTCTCAAAGATTTCCTTTGCCTGCACATGGCAATGGTAATCAATGATCGGAAGGTTCTTCGCATACTGGTTGTACAGATGTCGCGCCAACTCGGTATCGAGGTACAGATTCTCGTCAAATGTTGTCATCCTACCCTGCTCCTTAGAATCCAATGAGTGCACCACCGTCTACAGGCAGGCATATACCGTTGATATAGCGTGCAGCTTCACTGCTCAAGTATGCCGCAGCCATTCCGACATCCAAGGGCTCTCCAACCTTGTTCATGGGAATCCTTCCCAAAATCTTGTTGAGTCTGGGAGGATCATTGTCAGTTGCCTTGTGGAACATGGGGGTGTCGATCCACCCCGGGGCGATGGCATTCACCCGAACATTATACGGTCCGCATTCTGTGGCCAGGGTATGCACCAAACCGAGTAAGCCAGCCTTGGCTGTGGAATACCCAGCAACAGCAGGCTGTCCAATGTAACTGGTCATGCTTGCCATGTAGAGGATACTGCCCATCTGTTGCTGTTTCATGTGCGGCACCAACGCTTTTGTCAGTGCAAACGCGCCGACCAAATGCACATCAAGCACACTCTGATACTCC
>JAAYQY010000290.1 GCA_012519125.1 Spirochaetales bacterium | reverse complement strand
GCTCGTCTCAATCGTGGCGATCATGCCAAGAAACGCTATGAGGATCTCATCTCCATCTCCCGTGGCTTGAAAGGGTACAAGGGCAATATCCATATTGCTTTTGGAAAACCGATCGCCGGTGAGTTTCAAAACTCAGATCAGGTAGCCCAAGAAGTGGATCGTCAGATCCATACGCTCTATCATCTCTGGCCGACAAACCTGTTTGCCTATGACTATCTGGAGAACAGTACCCGATTTGCCGCTTCCTATCAGGATTTTGACAAGGAAGCATTCCTCTATCGCTTCAAGGGAGTAAGGGAGGATGTGTATCGGTTTGCTCTCAATGCCTATGCCAATCCAGTCAGGTCCTACCTTGCAGCACAAAAAGACTAGACTTGCGATAGCGCTGCTTCTCCTGTTTCTGCTTCTCTCGGCTTGCAGTCGGGAGGAGTTGAGGCTTCTTAACGTCTCTTCGAAGGTCCATACGCTGGTTGATCTCCCCTCAAAAGAAGAGACTATGACGCTCTCCATTTCCTTCACGCTCTCCTCTGAGACAAAGATGGTGCAGATGCAGGTAAGCTCCCCGAGTGGAGAGAGGCGCTGGGTTATGCAAGTGGATGGTGATGAGCAAGGTTTCTACCAACTGCCACCTCTTGCCTTGGGCAAAGGTCTTGCCTTGGAGCAAGGCTCCTACACGATGGACGTGCTGTACAAGGATGGGAGAACCCTCTCTGAGGGTGTCACGGTCTCTGCTCCCAGGGCGGTTGTCGGCGATGCAGTCAGCTATGACGAAGAGACCCGACTCTTGTCAGTGCGTTCGCCTCTGGCAAGCATTGAAGCGTATGATGCACAAGGAAAAAGCCTCACACTTGAGGGGGAGTCACCCGTTGCAATCGGTGAGGACGTCAAGCTGGTGCTCATCGGCTTGGCGGAGGAAGGGCTTTTCTACCGTCTCAAGCCCTAGGTTCGTCCTACCGCCTTTGCCAGCTCATCCTTCTCCAAACGTACCACAAACGTCCTTCCATGGGGACATACCGGCTCTTCCATGCTGAACACCTTGTCCAGAAGGGAGAGGGCCATCAACCTGTCCACTTTGTCACCGGCCTTGATGGCTGCATGGCAGGCAACGATGGCATACAAGCCTTTCTCAACCTCTTGTGCATCGCCGGTCATTGTCTGGATGAAATTGACCACTTCCTTCTCCATAGTGTGGTAGAGTGAGGGAAGGCTGGACAATTGCCAGAGCAAATCCTCACTCCTTTCCAGCTTGATTCCCAAATTCAGATAGACATCCTGATGCTCTTTCAGATAGGCATCAACATCGCGTTCCACTTCAAAGGAGAGGGGTATCATAAGGTTCTGTATCTGCTTCTTCTCCCTGATCTGGTCGAAGAGCAAACGTTCATGGGCAGCGTGCTGGTCGACGAGGTAGAGATTGTCCCCTTTCTGGGCTACCAAGAAGAGATTGAAGGCTTGGCCAAGGTACTCATAGGAGCTCTCATCCCTCTGCATTGCCCAGAAATTCTCGGTTTCACTTGATCGGGATGTTTGGACAGTGGAGGAGTTTCCCAAAATTTCCCGGGCTTTCTGGAACCACTCTGGATCGACAGGTTTTCGCTGTTCCGCCTCATAGGATGTTCTGCGCTCAGCAACTGCATGGTGACTCTGTTGAGTATACTCCCTCTTTGGTTCGTAGGGCGCAAGCAAAGTCTCATCTTCTTCTTGGATCTGCTGTTTCACCAGCCTTGGGATGGTTCTTCGGACTTGGCTTTGAACCATGGAAACAATTTGGTGATGGATTTCAGCCTTGTTTCTCAACTTTACCTCACGCTTGGTGGGGTGGATGTTGAAATCGACCAAGGTGGGATCTACATCGATGAAAAGATAGCAATAGGGAAAAGACCCGCCGGGTAGCAGTT
>JAAYQY010000289.1 GCA_012519125.1 Spirochaetales bacterium | reverse complement strand
ATTTGGTTGTACATCATAGGGCGGATAGTAATATAGAGGCCGGTTGTGGTCAACCATGCTAACTCTTGACAGAAGGTTGGACAACTCCGTAGGATAAGGTTGTCCATGCCAAGGGAAAGGGGTACAAGCCCCTGCGGTCCCGCCACTGTAGAGGTTGGGAATCTGCACCATGACACTGCCAGAGGGTGGGAAGTCGCAGATTTCATTGATGCCTGAGCCAGGAGACCTGACATGAATAAATTCCGACGGCCTACGGAGTATAGGTCAGGGTATGTTCCATGCCCATTTGCAAGGGGCGTTATGCACAACACATCGTTACGACAACTACTGATTCTGCTTATGATGACCTTCAGCATCTCGATGCCGAAGCTGACTGCCCTTCCGATCCAAGAGAAACAAATCCAAGCTGAAGAGCCAGTCCAAGCGATAGTCAGCCTTTCACCCAATGTGACAGAGACACTGTATGCCCTCGGGGTTGGAAACCTTCTGGTAGGAAGAAGCGATTATTGCAACTACCCTGAAGAAGCTCTCTCTCTTCCCTCGGTGGGGACCCTCTACAACCCCAGTCTGGAAAAGCTGCTCTCCCTTGAACCCACCTTGGTGATCAGCAGCGCCTTTGTCAGTGAAGGGTTTCTCGCATCGATCAAGCAAGCAGGCATTGAAGTGCTCTCGCTTCACACAGATCAGAGCGTCCAAGGAACCTATGCCCTCATCCGGGGAGTTGCAGATGCTGTTGGGAGGCAAAAAGAAGCGGAGCTGATGATTCTCAACATGCAGAATGAAATCCGCACCGTGTTCATGGAAGCTCAGAACAGACAGAAGAAAACAGTGTACGTGGTTCTGGATTTTGCCTCGTTTGATGCTACCGCTACCGGAGACACGTTTCTTGGTGAGATGATTGAGCTTGCCGGAGGAATCAATATTGCCAAGGATGCAACCAACTGGACCTACAGCAAGGAACTGCTGATGCATCATGACCCGGAGCTCCTCCTGCTCAGTCCACGTTGGGGAGAGAGTGCAGAACAGACACTTGCAGAGTTCACCTCCACCAAGCCCTATGCTGATTTGAAGGGCGATATCCGTGTTTTCGATGCAGATCTTATCAGCCGTCAGGGCCCCCGAATTGCAGAAGCACTTGCATTGCTCTATGATCTGATTCATCAGGAGAGCAAAGAATGAAACGCACGTTGGTGCCTAGCCTTCTGATTTCCAGCCTGGTATTGATGGTGCTCTCACTGACGCTTGGACCTTCCAAAATCGGACTTTCCGACACCATACAGGTTTTGCTGGGCAACGGCAGACGTGCAAACCAAGCATACATCATTTTGCAATTGCGACTTCCCCGAATCTTGGGTTCTTTTTTCTGTGGTGCTGCACTCGGAGTAGCAGGTGCTGTCTTTCAGGCGTCACTGCACAACAGCATGGCCGACCCGTTCATTCTTGGAATCAGCAGCGGCGCATCCTTTGGTGTTGCGCTTGCCCTCTTCTTGGGCCTGGCTCCATTGTTTGGCTTTCCCCTCAGTGCACTGGCTGGTGCCTTGGCAACCACCATCCTCATCATAGGTCTTGCTTCACGGAGAAGAGGCAGCAGCACAACGCTTTTGCTTACGGGAGTCGGGGTCAATTACATCCTCTCCTCTGCGATGACGCTGTTGATGTTCCTGCACAAGGAACAGTATCAGCGGATCCTTTTCTGGACGCTTGGGAGTTTCTCTTCCAGCACGTATACCCAAGTTGGGGTCATTGCTGTTGCATTCCTTCTGCTTTTCGTTGTACTTCGCGTTTTCCACCAAAATCTGGACATGCTGTTGCTCGATGAGAGTTCCGCACGCGCAGGCGGACTTTCCGTCGCCAAAGTGAGAACATCATTTCTCTTGCTCTCATCCTTTGCCACAGCACTGTGTGTCGCTTACTTTGGGGTCATCGGCTTCATCGGCTTGATGGCACCCCATGTCAGCCGATTGCTGGTAGGGCCAAAGCATGCAAAGTTGCTCGCCCCCTCTGCTCTCGTCGGCGGTCTCTTGCTGCTTGCGAGCGATACGCTTTCCAGGATTCTGCTTCCTTCGGGAGAACTTCCGGTGGGTATCATCACCAGCCTGATTGGTGTTCCCCTGTTCATCCACCTCTTGCGCAAAGGCAGGTTCCTCTATGCCTAGCATCCGCTTTGAACAAGTAAGCTTTGCGTACGATCAGAACATGGTGTTTGACCATCTGGACCTGAAACTGCCTACTGGCTCTTTCATTGCTCTCACCGGGCCGAACGGAAGCGGGAAATCGACCTTGTTGAAATTTCTTTTCCGCCAATTGAAACCAGAAACAGGGGTGGTTTATCTTGGGGATCTGGATGTTGCACACCTCAGCCAGAAAGAACTGGCACGCAAACTTGGTTTTGTTGCACAGAATGGAAAATTGGATTACGCCTTCAGCGTGGAAGAAGCGGTGAGGATGGGACGGTTTGCCTATGGGGGAGTCGATGAGACGGATCATGCAGAACATGCCATGCGCGTCTGCGATATCTGGGACCTCAAACACAAGTTGGTGACCGAGCTCAGCGGCGGTGAGATGCAGCGCGTCCTGCTTGCAAGGGCTTTGTGCCAAAATGGGAACTTGCTCCTCCTTGATGAACCGGTGAACCATCTTGATGTTCGCCACCAAAGAGCGATGATGGAGCTTTTGGGCCAACTTGTCTTGCAAGGCTATACAGTGGTCTGTGTCCTTCACGACCTGCTGCTGGTCCAGGTATACAGCCAGATTGCATTGGTGCTCAAGAAGGGTAAAGTGGTCTCCTATGGTCCGACACAGGAAGTGTTCAACGCTAGCCTTCTGGAGGATGTGTACCACATCAAAGCTCATCAGGTATATGACCCTACCCTCGGTCGCTCGCTTTGGATGCCTACGTGGAAAGAGACACATGAAAACGTATAGCAGGATCTTTCACCGCATCTATCGCAAGGTAGTGAAGATTTTGTTGGCACTTGCCTATGATTTCCAGACCTGGGAGGAAGAAGCACTTCCCCCTGGACCGAAGATTCTCTGTTCCAACCACTTCAGCAGCAGTGATGTGCACTTTGTCACCACCCTAACCCATGATGACCTGCATATGGTGATAGGTCCCGGATTCGGCATTCCTGTGGTGGGCTCTTTTCTTGGGTGGACCGAGCAGATCAAGGCACTGGAAAAAGAAGATCGCAAGAAGGTCGTCTCCCAGGCTGTTGAGTATCTGAAAAAGGGTGAAAGCGTCTACATCTTCCCCGAAGGCGAACTCAACGTCCAGGAGACGCTCAAACCCTTCAAGAAGGGCATTGCCTTGATCTATCTTGAGCATCCCTGTCCCGTCATCCCCATCGGCCTCATTGCCCCCAAGCGAAGAGTGAGAAACAAGAAAAGCCGGGCAGCAAGGCGTTCCATGACGGTTGTGAGTAGGAACTATTACGCAAATATCGGAAAAAGCATGGAGTTTCCCGAAGCCCTGGAAATGGCCAAGGAAAACAAGGATGAGGCGTGTGCATTGATTACTGAGCGTCTCAGTGCAAGTATCGAAACCTTGATCGAACAAATCAAGACAGACAAGTTCTGGAGCTGATGATGAAAGAGTTGGAAACGGTATTCAAAGAGTTTCAAGGCCAGGTGGAAGAGATATCCCAGCACGCCCAGCAGGTGCAGAATCTTGTGTTCCGTGCTCGCCTTAAGAATGGCACCTCCTTTCGGTTCACCTACGATGCCGAACGCTTTGCAAAGCAGCAGGGTGAGCGCATCCATGCACACCCGCTCTCCGTATTCAATGGTATCCTGGACATTGTTGCAGCGCTGCTTGCCGTCACATTTTTGGTTGTCCAACTCTCGCTGAGCTTTGACAATCTCTTTCTTCTGCTTTGTTATGCTTCCTGCATCCTGACGTTCAGCCTCTCTTCCCTCTTTCATTTCTTTGAACCCGATACCCGCTCCCATTTTGTGTTTCTCAACCTCAGAGAGATAGCGAAAATGCTTTCGCTCTTTTTGGTGAATCTCACAGTCGCTTCTACGTTCGCTCCCTCTACACTGGTAGTGGTTCGCAGCCTCTCCCTTCTCTTGGTTGCTGCCAGTCTCTTGTTTCTTTCCGGACGTACCCAACTCAGCCAGCGAGTCAGTTTCCTCTTCTCCTCTCTTTTGCCTCTTGTCAGCTTGGTGAGTGTGATCGGTTTGGAATCAATCCTGAGGGTGATGCTCTTCTCAATCTGGTCTCTGGTGACCCTGTTCTTCAAGAGAGAGTCGAGAATGCACACCTCTTCCATCTTTGCCCTGATCGGTTTTGTCCTGTTCACCTTGGAACTCGGCATGATTTGACTTTGCATTTCTTCTTGACACAGCCTATACTGTGTAGGAGAGGAGGTGCCTATGAAACTGGCAATTCTAGGAGCTGGCAACATAGCCCGCAAGATGGCAGCAACCGTTGCCGAGATGGAACATGTCGAAGCCTATGCAGTCGCATCACGCGATATCCAAAAGGCTCGTGATTTCGCTCAAACCTACAAGATCCGAAAGGCTTACGGCAGCTATGAAGAGATGCTCAATGATCCTGAAGTCGATCTTGTCTATGTCTGTACTCCACACTCCCTGCACTACGAGCATATGATGCTCGCTTTGAAGAGCGGTAAACATGTGCTCTGCGAAAAGAGCTTTACGACGAATGCCGAGCAGGCCCGCAAGGTGCTTGCGTACGGCAAAGAGAAAAAGCTTCTCGTGGCCGAGGCGATCTGGACACGGTATCTGCCGATGCGTCTGGTCCTTGACCAGATTCTCGAACGAAGGGTCATCGGTGAACCACACTCCCTGACAGCAAACCTATGCTATCCCATCAAGGGAGTAAAGCGCCTTACCGATCCTGAGCTTGCTGGCGGAGCCCTGCTCGATGTAGGGGTGTACCCGATCAACTTCGCCATGATGGTTTTCGGAAATGAGATTGAATGCATCGAATCGAGTTGCATCAAGACCGACAGCGGCGTGGATGAGTCAAACTCCATGACCCTAACGTTCAAGGGCGGCAAGATGGCGGTGCTCCACTCCTCCATGGTCAGCACTTCAGATCGCAGAGGAGCCATTTTCGGGAGTCGCGGGTTCATAGAGTTCCTCAACATCAACAACTGTGAGGGAATCAATGTCTATGACCGTGACTACAATCTGGTGGAGACTTACAAGCCATTCAAGTACATCACCGGGTTTGAACATCAGGTGGAAGCTTGCAGGAAGGCGATAGAGGAAGGACAGCTCGAGTGCAAGCAAATGCCGCACAGTGAGATCATCAAGGTAATGGAAGTGATGGATACACTCAGAACCCAATGGGGTATCCGCTATCCAGGGGAGTAAGGTATGGAATTGGAAGAGCGGTATGCGATCGTAAGTGCCCAGGAAGAGCTGTTGAAGTTCGAAACCTTCACCCATGAGGATGCCTGGGAGCTGGGGAAAGTGTTTGTTTCAGAAGCGATGGACAAAGATCTGAAGATTGCCATCGCTATTCGATCCCTGAGTGGACTTACGCTGTTCCAATACGCAGCGGAAGGAACCAATTATGGCAACGAGGGCTGGATCGACCGCAAATTCCGCACGGTCCAGCACTTTGAGATGAGTACGCTCAGGTATGCACTCTTTCTGAAGAAGCGGGGAGCTACGCTGGCTGAGCGCGGCTTGGATCCAACCAAGTTTGTTGCTTGCGGTGGTGGCTTCCCGATTTTTGTCGAGGGAGTCGGCTGCATCGGT
>JAAYQY010000288.1 GCA_012519125.1 Spirochaetales bacterium | reverse complement strand
TGGGAATCCGTCAAGTCGGGAAGAGATGAAGAGGCTTCCTTCGCCTTGCCGGGGGATATCGTACACGCCACGAAGGGAGAGCTGGGATAGGTAGGACAACTCAGCTTGCAGCTGACTCCCCTCCCTGTTCTGCTGGTAACTGAAGCGGCTGGAAAGCGGTTGCTTGGTGAACGAAGAAGCCAGCTCAGGAAGAAGGACAGAAAGTGAGAGGGAGGAAGTGTCGACTTGATACGAAACATAGGCTTCAAGGTCTGAAACAGCGTTGATGTCTTCATCTAGCAGATGAACCTGACCATCAGCAATGAGTGAAGCACTGACGGATGCCAGTGTTCCTGATTCAAGTGATGCATCAGCTTCAATAAAAGCATCATCAATCCTACTTTCAAGATCTTTTCGGACAAGGGTGATGGAACCCAACGAAATCTGGGAACGCAAAGTTTCAAAATCCTGGTACCAAACGTTTGCTGTAATGTCGCGCGCTTGCGTTTGAGCTACTCCCCCAAAGGAGAAATTGACCGATTCCCCCTGTTTGGTCGCCAAGGCTACTGACGGCAACCCCGCTTGCCAACGACCACTGATGGTAGTGGTGGGAACCGTGAGAGCATAACGCCCACGCTCTGCTTGCAGCTGATCGAAGGAGACACGTGCTTCGCCGAGAGTTCCAAAGTCAAGCGAGACAGAACCACTCAGCTTGGGAATATTCACCAGGTATTGGGCAAACCTTGCGTCGAAGGCTTCCAGGGAGAGTGAGATGTCGAGATTCTGGGTACCCAGTGCAAATCCATCGATTCGTGTACGACCGATCAAGGTATCGAAACCGAGGAGGATGTTCTCTCTTTCCATGGAGGTCTTGGCACTATAAAGAAAAACCTCCCCAGTATCTGACAGCGTAGCCTCAGCATCCTGAAGAGTTGCATCAATACCCTTGTATCCAATCGTGAAAGTGCCTAGTGACGCATCAATGGTCGGCATCCCACGGTTTGGGGCCAACTCAAGAGAGAACGATGCGCCCAGAAGCCCAAGCGAAAGCCCCTGCAGCTGCAGATTGGCATGCATCCCTTCTGCAGTGACCTTTAGAGTATTCTTGTCCAGCCACTGCTCGGCCCAACTGAAGAGAGCTGAATCCTCTCCATCGCCCTGACGTGAGCTGAACACCTGTGCATCGAATTGTATGGTAGGTTCGCTTAAGGCTACTGCCACCTCTTTCTGTCCGAACAACACCGAGCCGATCAAGGAAGGAAGGCCACCAGAAATCCGGACCTCCTCAGCACTCATGAGCGTTGTTTCGTTGCTGTCGAGTTTTGGATTGGTGAGCACCAGTTCCTTGAGATACGTACGTTCAACATTTCCTGTTGTCAGGGTGTACGTCCCCCCTGTATCAAGGGCAGCAAGCAGATACGTAGCAAACACCTGGCTTGGGTTGCCCATACCAAGACGCACCATCCCATACAAGCAGAGGATGGTGCAGGAGAGCAGCACAATGACCGAGACTGCAATGTCTTTGAGTGTCGTATGAAATCTCACTCTGAAACAACCCTTTTTGGCAGTATAGCCCATTGTGCTTGTCTTGGGCACCTCTTTTATCGGGTACCGCTGAGCTTTCCCAGAAGATTACTGATTTACCTTATGCCACTTTTCCCGTACCATACAGATACGATAGGAGATAGGATATGCCTTCAGTATTGACGAATTTTGTAGTGTTTGAGGGATTGGATGGGGCTGGGACCACTACCCAGATGCAACTTTTGGCTGAGTATTGTGACAGATCCGACCGTCCCTGTCGTCCTACCTTCGAACCAACTGACAAACCCATTGGAAGATTGGTTCGTTCAGTGCTGCAAAAGCAGCTGGTAACGACCCCTCTGGCTTTGGCAATGCTGTATGCTGCGGACAGGGAAGATCATTTGCATAATCCAGTCTACGGATTGGTCCATGATCTTGAGCAGGGAAAACTGGTTATCAGTGACCGTTACCTCTACTCGTCTTTGGCCTACCAGGGTGTGGAATGTGAATTTGCCAAGATTGCCAGCTTGAATGAGTTTCCTGCTCCCGAATACGTTTTCTTCATAGACACCCCTGTCCAGGAGTGCTTGAGAAGAATCGATGGGCGTGGCAGTGAAACAGAGCTGTTTGAGAAACAGGAGTTCCTGGAACGGGTAAAGGAGAACTACGAGAGGATATTCAGTTCCCTTTCC
>JAAYQY010000287.1 GCA_012519125.1 Spirochaetales bacterium | reverse complement strand
CCTGGACTGCTCTTTCAACATCAACGTCATCTTCCAGCACCTGCTCTACTCGCGATGCCTGTGGCCGGCCTCCAAGAAAAACACCTGGGAGCACAAGGGGCGGTTCTTCGGCGACACGGGCTACGGCCTTCAGGACGTCTACCGGAGCATGGACAGCCTGCTGAAGTGGAGGACCGACCTGCTGAGGCATCTGGACTCCAAGGTGAAGGAGAAGTTCGGAAGAAGGGACACGGTGGTGTTCTACGACGTCACCAACTACTACTTCGAGCGGGACGAGGCCGACGGCGAGAACGGGCTGAGGGCCAAGGGCCCGAGCAAGGAGCACCGGCCCGAGCCCATCATCCAGATGGGGCTGTTCATGGACGAGCTTTCCATTCCCATCACCTACGAGCTGTTCCGGGGCAACACCAACGACTGCGAGACGCTTCCCGAGGCCATGGACAACAGCATCATCGACTTTTCCGACAGCCGCAAGATCGTGGTGGCGGACAAGGGGATGATGAGCTACTACAACATCATGAAGATCCGGGATGCGAGGAACGGGTATGTGATCAGCCAGTCGATACGCAAGTCGGACTCCCAGACCAAGGAGTTCGCGCTCTCGGCCGAGGGGTGGGAGCATGTGCTGGACGGCAACGGCAACGTGGTGTCCATGATCAAGGAGAGGACGATCCCCAGGAGGGCCAGCACCTACGGCGACGTCGACGACAAGAAGCACAGCGGGACCTACAACGAGAGGCAGGTGCTCATCTGGAGCAAGAAGTACAGCGACAGGGCGAAGCGCGAACGGCAGGCGGTGATCGAGAAGGCGCTTCAGTCCGAGGGCAAGAGGTCGAAGGACTACAAGGACTCCAGCTACGGCAAGAGCAAGTACCTGAAGAAGAGCCCCGTCAAGGCGGGGGAGAGGGTGGAGGCCGACTGGTGCCTCTACGAGTTCGACGCCGCGAGGCTGGAGGAGGACGAGAAGTACGACGGCTACTACCTCATCTGCACCAACGTCGTCGGGGTCGGGGACGAATCGCTGATCAATCCCGACAAGCCGCCCGGCCATGCTTACTACCGGGATTCGGACGGGTTCCTGGTGCTCAACCATGTGGTGCCGGCCTCGGAGATAGCGGACATCTACGGAGGGCTGTGGAAGATCGAGGAGACGTTCAAGGTGACCAAGACCGGGATGCTGTCGTTGAGGCCGGTGTTCCACAGCAGGCAGGACAGGATACGGTCGCACTTCCTGATATGCTTCATTTCCCTGGTCCTGGAACGGCTGCTGGAACTGCAGCTCGGCTGGAAATACTCGGCCAAGTCGATACAGCAGTCGCTTTCCCATTTCAACGCCGTGCAGCTGGCGAACTCGAACATCTACCAGGTCGCATACTATGACGTGCTGGTCGACACCATACTCAAGACCCTGGACATAGACATCTCGAGGAAGTTCCTGCAGCAGTCTGACATCAGGAGGATCCTCGGGCAGACGAAGAAAAAAGATTACGAGGACTGAATCTATATAAACATATTTGTGTTTTGGAAGGGCAAAATAAAAGCTTGCTTCTCAATGAGTTGCAAGCTTTTTTGTGGGTTTATGCTGTCAAAGTCAGGACAAGTGTGAGGAAGCGATGAAAAAGAAGGGGTTGCCGAGTCGGCAACCCCTCAGGACTTTGCGGTCAGTTGGCTTGTTTTGCTTCTATGTACGCCTTGCAGACCGCAGGAAAGTTGGTGAACACACCATCACAACCCCATGCGTAGCAGTTTTCCAAAGCTTCCATGCTGTTGACAGTCCAGACATTTACCTTGACGTTGTACTCGTGGCATTCGGCAACTGAGGCGGCATCGATGGTGCAATAGGCAGGATGGTAACATTCAAAGCCAAACTTGTTTGCGCAGTAACCCGCATTGACCAGACCTGTCTCAGGAACCAAGGCTCCACAAGGAACCGAAGGAGCGAGAGCCTTGATGGCGGCAAGCGAGAGGTGGTTGAAAGAGGAGAACAACACTTTCTCTTCCAACTTGTGGCGCTTGATGATCTCCCAGGTCTTCTCTTCGATCTCAGGATAGTAGATGATGCTGGTCTTGAGCTCGATGTTGGTGACCAGGGGAGTGGATGCAACCCAGCTGCAGTACTCCTCAAAGGTGGGAATCGTAAGATTCTGGTCTTCAAACGCTGTTCCGGCCCCTGCATTGCAGGTCCGCAGCTCGGCCAGTGTGTAATCCCAGACTCGGCCGGTCTTGTCGGTGGTACGGTCGACCGTCTCGTCATGGATGACCACCACCTCCCCATCCTTGGTAAGCTGGACATCCAGCTCAATGCCGTAACAGCCGCATTCGAGGGCTTTCTCGAAAGCCAGCATGGTATTCTCAGGATACGCACCGCTATACCCTCTGTGTGCAAAAACGTGCATAGTTGACTCCTTTGTCAGATCGTCCCGTAGAGGATGTTGGGAAGAATGAGGCTGATGGCCGGTATGTAGGTCACGAGCAACAGGGCGACGAGCAGGGCGATGATGAAGGGAATGACTTCCCTCACAAAGTCCTGCAACTTACACTTGGTGATGCTGCAGCAGGTGAACATCATCGACCCGAAGGGTGGGGTAAGCCCACCGATCATGATGTTTACGATGGTGATCAGGCCGAAATGCACCGGGTCGACACCAAGCTTGGTCACCACAGGAACCAACAGCGGTGCAAGGATGATCATGGCAGCCCCGCCTTCGATGAACATGCCCATGAACAGGAAGAGGACGTTGATGATCATCAGCATCAGGTACTTGTTCTGGGTGAGGTCGAGCAGCAAGGTTGTCATTGCCTGGGGGATTCGCTCCCAGTTCAAGTAGTAGCCGAAGACCGAGGCGGACACAATGATCAGTACGACCCCTGCGGTCCCGAAGACTGTCTCCTTGAGAACCGGGATGAAATGCTCCTTGCCCAGTTCCTTGTAAATGAACTTGCCGACGATGATGCAGTAGAAAACGGCGACTGCACCAGCCTCTGAGGGGGTGAACATGCCGACGCGCAGGCCAAGGATGATGCCGAAGGGGAAAAGCAGGGCCCAAATGGAATCAAAGGCTTGGCGGAGTATCTCTTTTGTGCCGGCTCTCTTCTCACGCACCGGCTGATACCCGCGTTTCTTGGAGATGATGGCTACCGCCACCATCAGGCAGACGGTCATCAGGATTCCGGGAAGGTAGCCGGCCATGAAGGTGCGGCCTACCGAGACATTGGCAATCAGGGCATAGATGATGAGGTTGATGCCGGGAGGAATGACCGGAGTCACCGCAGATGAGGCAGCGGTGATTGCGGTGGAAAAAGCACGGTCATAGCCGCGTGCTTCCATTTCAGGAACGAGCATCTTGCTCTGCATGGCCGCATCGGCGTTGGCAGAACCCGAGACACCACCCATGAGCATACTCAAGAGTACGTTCACCTGGGCAAGACCGCCCGCCATATGGCCGGTGAGCACATCAGCAAACTGCATCAGCTTCTTGCTGATCCCTGCGTAGTTCATGATCGAGCCGGCCATGACAAAGAAGGGGATGGCCAAGAGTGGGAAGGACTGGGTGCTGGTGACGAACTTCTGCAGAATGAGATCGACCGGACTGCTGGTATCGATGAGTGCGAAGTAGAAAAGTGAGGAGCCGAAGAGAGCATAGGCGATGGGGATGCTGGAGAAGTAGAGGATGAAGACCAGCAAGACGGGTAGATAGGCTATCATGCAGCACCTCCTTCTGTATTCTTTCGGATATCTTGGATCAGGAAATAGACAGCGTAGATCGTCATCAAGGCAAAACTCACCAGAATGGATGAACTGATGTACGCGGTTGAGATACCCAACACAGGAGTGGGTTTCTTATAGGAAAGTGAGAGATAGATGACGGCAATATAGGTGATGTAGCCGTTGATCAGGAGCAGAATCAGGTCAACGACGATAATGATGATCTTCTTGAGGGTGGGGGGGCAGAGATTGACCAACATGTCTACACCGACATGGGCTTTGTGCTTGTACCCTGCCGCCGAGCCGATGAAGACAGACCAGACGAAGCAGGCGGTGGCGACTTCCTCAGACCAATAGAGGCCGGTCTTGAAGAAATAACGCAGGATGACATTGAGCATGACAAGGCTGGTGGTGATGATGATGCAGGTGCTTGCCAGGATGAGTTCAAAGTTGGATAAAACCTTCTTGAGGGTTGGGGACATCGGTATGTACTCCTTGAAAAACATGGTACAGGCCGAAGAACGGGTTGTACACCCTCATCTTCGGCCTGTACAGGACAAACAAACTTACTTGGGCATCTTTGCCAGTTCGTTCTGAAGAATCTGATAGATACCGGGGGTTACACCCTTCATGTTCTCGTACACCACATCGACGGTCTTGGCAAAGGCAGCACTGTCAACTTCGTTGAACTTGTTGCCTTGGGCTTCAAGGCGGGCCTTGGTGGCTTCGTAGTTGTTGGAGATTTCGCCGATCATATGCTTTGCACCAGCGGTGAACTCTTCCTCGATGATGGTCTGGTACTTCTCGGGGATCCTGTTGAAGACATCCACGTTGATGTACACACCACAGGTTCCGAGGAAGTGCTGGGTGAGGGCCATGTTTTTGGCGACCTCTGCACTGCCGTTGGAGCCGTATGCATCCATCGTTCCTTCAAGACCATCGACAACGCCCTGCTGCACGGCAGACAGTGTTTCGGCAAATCCGATCGGGGTGGCGGTTGCGCCCATGGCATTGATGGTGTCGATGAACAGCTGGCTTCCGGGGGTGCGGATCTTCATGCCCTTCAGGTCTGCAGGGGTGGTGATGACCTTGTTGGTCTTCATGTTCCTGAAACCGAAGATGTAATCGAGAGCAAGAACCTTGATCCGGTGCTTGTCTTCCAGTTCCTTCAGCATGCCCTTGACCAGATCGGTCTGGATCATGTACTCGTACTCGTCAAAACTCTTGTAGAGCATCGGGCCTACGAGAGCATTGAAATCGGCTACATAGTCGCCCAGGTATGAGGGATCCTCAACGGAGATGAAGTCTGCACCACGGGCAACCTGCTCAACGCCGTCCTTGTAGACTGCGAGCTGGCTCTGCGGATAGTGCTGGATCTCAATGGCTCCATCGGTTCTGTCTGCGATGTTCTTGATGACAATCTCAAGAGACTTGGTGAGCTGTTCGTTCGGTGCGAACACGTGACTCATTCTCAGAACGAGCTTGTAGTCGTCCTCGCTTGCAGCTTCCTTGGTTCCCTGAGCCATGATCGGCATGAGGGCTACGACCAGGATCAACAGGATAAACAGTGCTTTTTTCATTCTTTCCTCCTGAATGTTTTGTGATCTTGTAGAACTAAATTAAGCAAAGTTTACTAAAACTGAGCATCATTCTACAACGCCTTTTTCTGCAGTGTACGGTACGTTTCTGCAAAAGTCAAAAAATATTTTTTGCTTCATCGACAAGATATCTGAAAACCTATGTGAAAATTATGAGAAAACTATGAATAATTTCCTTGCATTATTTGCTTAATAATGCTTAAATTTTTATGAGTTGAATGTAGTGAGGTGCTTCACATGAAAACAAAAAAGGTCACCCTTCGTGATATTGCGGACCAAGTAGGGATCTCTGCAGCCAGTGTTTCGATGATCTTGGCATCAAAGAGTCTCTCCCGTTTTTCCGATACCACCATTGATGCCGTCTACCGCGTGAGCCGGCAGCTGGGGTATGTAAGCAAACATGCGAAGGAGGACCGCAGGGTTGTGGTGATCGTCTGCCCGTCGGTAATCAATCCTTACTTTGCCACCATCATCCAGGGGATGGAGCAGGAAGCGAAGGTGAAGGGACTGGGTACAGTGCTTTTCACCACCTATTGGGACACTGAAAAGGAAAAACGCATTTGCGATTTTGCAAAGGATCCAATGGTCGGTGGCGTCATTTTCGCCATGATACCCCAGCAGCCTGAACTGGTGAGGGAGCTGAACAAAACGGTTCCTGTGGTGGCTGTGGGAGACAAGCAGAATGAACTTGGGTTGGATACGGTTGACGTGAACAACTTCAATGCCGGCACATTGGTTGCCAAGCATCTGCTCGGGCTCGGACATCGCCATATCGCCTACCTTTCCACCAGCCTCAACAGCGAGCACAGTGCTCGTGTTCGACGCTACGAGGGCTTGAAGGCACAGGTCAAGCAGTTCGGCAATGGGGCGAAGCTTTCTCTCTTAACTTCAGAGATACCTTCCCTTACTGAGCTGAATACCGTCGATATCGAACATCAGACCGGCTTTTCGCTGGCAAAGCGTTGCATGAAGGAAGCCCCGGGGGCAACTGCCATGGTGGCGATCAACGACATGGTCGCCTACGGGGTGATTGATGCGATAAAGGATGCCGGATATTCAATTCCTACCGACTACAGTGTCTGTGGATTCGACAACATCTACCCATCTTCGTTTCTGGGAGTAGGGCTGACCAGCGTTGAGCACTACATTATCCAAGGAGGAAAAAGCGCAGTACGTTTGCTCTGTGAGAAAATGTCACAACAAGTACCCAGAACGCTGGAGTCGGGTGCTGTGACTCGTGTTGAGTACCAGAACCGTCTCATTGTCCGTACTTCCACGGGAAAACCGCGTCTGTAAGGACTATACTGGCCGTCAAGTGAGGAAGGCTCGGATATGGCGACGGGAACATTTTCCAAAAATGTGCAATACGCAAAGTTTTGTGCCTATGGGTTCTTGAAGGACCTTCGGTTTTATGAACCCTTCATGATGTTGGTATTCCTGGACAAAGGGCTGAGCTATTTGGAAATCGGATCTCTCTATGCAGTCAGGGAGATTCTGATCAACATCACTGAGATTCCCTCGGGCATCTTTGCAGACAGTGTGGGAAGACGCATTACCATGGCCTTCTCCTTTCTGGCCTATATCACCGCATTCATCATCTTTTTCCTTGCAGACCAGTATGTGGTATTGCTCATTGCCATGGTTGCCTACGCCTTTGGTGATGCCTTCCGGACCGGTACGCACAAGGCCATGATCTTTGACTACCTGCGCATCAAGGGGTGGGAGGACCAGAAGACCCACTACTACGGGCACACCAGGGCTTGGTCGCAGCGGGGAGCAGCTGTTTCAGCCCTGATCGCCGCTCTGCTGGTCTTTTACAGTGGTTCTTATGCCCCAATTTTTCTCTTTACCATCATCCCCTATGTACTCAATCTCTTTCTGATTCTCTCCTATCCCAAGGAGCTGGATGGAAAGAAAAAAAGCGGGCACCATTCCATCAAAAAGGAGTTCGCATTCGTGTTCTCCTCTCTGCTTTTCACCTTCAAGCGAGTCTCCATGATCAGGACAATTTCCAGCCAGGCTTTGTTCAGTGGGTACTACAAGGCGTTCAAGGACTACCTGCAACCCATCCTCCAGACTTTTGCCCTCGCACTTCCAATCCTGCTTGCCTATGATGACCAGAAGAGGACTGCACTCATCGTTGGGGTTGTCTATTCGCTGCTCTATGGTGCAACGGCTTTTGCCTCAAGTCGCTCAGGTAAACTCGCCGACCGTTTCGGTGAACTTGCCACTCCACTTAACATTACCCTTGTTGTGGGTATCACGCTTGGATTGGTAAGTGGACTCTTGTTGCATCTCTCCTATGCAGCCTTGGCGGTTGCGCTCTATCTGGGCATCTATATTCTGGAAAATCTGCGAAAACCCATGGGTATTGCCTATGTCAGCGAACGGATGGACCAAACATCCCTTGCTTCAGGACTATCGGTCGAATCGCAGGCTGAGTCCCTCTTTGCAGCAGGGATTGCCCTGCTGCTTGGGTGGATGAGCACACGCTATGGAGTTGGATTGGGAATTCTGATTGTCAGTGCAATCTGTTTGGGTTTGGGTTTGTTGCTGAAACTTCCTAAAGAGTCTCAGGTTCTCCAAAAGTCATAAAGCGTTCGACATCAACGCAGAATGCGATGCCGGATCCGGGTTCGGCGAGCGTGGGGACTTCCTTGATGGCCTCAAGGACTTTTCCGGTAAGACCAGCTCCTACCAGAACCAGCAGCATATCTTTCTCTGGCACGAGTGGGTATCCGAAGAATTTCACATCTTCTTCCTTGCCGGTTCCGCGTGCCGAGAGGATGGTTCCGCCAGTAGCTCCAGCAGCTCTTGCTGCATCCATGACTTCTTCCGCTGCGCCCTTATTGACGATACAGGTGATGAGGGTGTGGGGTGTGTGCATAGCTTGCCTCCTCGTTGCATGCGCTGAGCATAGTAACAAATAGTATCACCTAATTTGCGACCGAAGGAAAGAGGGGGGCTCTTTGGCATGGTTTATGAAAGATTCCATTACCTGAGACACCCTATGTCACAAATAAAGGGATATTCTGAGCATGAACCAAGGAGTTGAAAGTGAGCAGTTGGAGCGATGACCAAAAAGCGTTGACCCGGACCATTATCCAGAATGTGGATATTGTCGCCTTCAGTTTTTCCCTGACGGGGAAGAACAAAGGATG
>JAAYQY010000286.1 GCA_012519125.1 Spirochaetales bacterium | reverse complement strand
TCCTTTGGGTGGAGGATGTCCGTTCTCTGCCTGAAGAGTGGAACCACTACACAACTTGCATCGGCGAACATACGGTACTGCTTGGGAACCGCATTCCGATAGCACTCCTGTTGTACCGGGTCGTTCAGATGCCAATCTTCCAGCAGTGCTTCCATGTCTTGGTCTGAGATGCCTTTGGGAATGATCTCTATCAGCTTGAGGATGACGCTCTTGTCCCGAATGACCACGAAATGCCAATCGCGCAGGTGGTCATTGGATGGGGCTTGCAAACCCGCTGAGATGATCCTTTGGATCGTCTCAGCATCGATGGTTGCTTGTGGGTCGAAATCACGAACAGTTCTTCGCTTTTCTGCAACGTCGTAGAAATCCATAGCGTTTACTTCTGTATCTGCACGATGCTTGCCAGCACGATCAGGTGCAGCACCACCTGCTCAATCCAGGTGAACCAGTCGTTGCCGCTCATCCTGCCAAAGTCAATGGTAAGGACATCAAGGATGACGATCAGGGCGAGCCAGAAGATGATGATGGACGTAAGAGCAAGCTTGACGGTCTTCTCTGGGATTGCCTTGGTGATCAACTGAGCGCCTAGGAAGAGCCCACAGATCAATTCCAGGGTGGAAATCAGAATCAACAGCAGTTCGCTGTCGCCCCCGAACATATTGGACAGTTCCCTCGAAATCTGGTTGCCCAGTCCGCGGCCCGACGTGAAGCCGATGATACCCATGCTGATGAACAGCAAGGCGATGAGCAGTTGCAGTACCGGTTTTGAGGCAACCTTTTGCAGGCTTGCCTTGGGATCCTTTGCCATATTTTTCTCTCCTTGTAGTGTCCTTACAGTGTAGGTCGGTTGCACCCCGAGGTAAAGCAGTGGACAAGGCAAAGTGGAGAGCTTGGCTTCTCTACTTGACGATTACACAATAAAATTGTATGCTACATACAACACAAGCAAGAAACCCTTGCTAAGGAGATATAACACATGAACACACCCAAGATTGGCATTATCATAAGCAGTACCAGAGGCGCACGAGTAGGTGAGCAGGCAGCACACTATGTGGCATCGATCGCGAACAAGCGGACCGACCTCTCTTTTGAGGTCATCGATCTTCGCGATTACCCCATGCCGTTCTTCGACGAAGTGGCCTCCAACGCCTATGTACCCTCCACCAACGAAGTGGCACAGAAGTGGCAGAAGAAGGTTGCAAGCCTCGACGGCTTCATCTTTGTCACGGCAGAGTACAACAACAGCATCACCGCTGCTTTGAAGAATGCCCTTGACTATGCATACCCGGAGTGGAACCGCAAAGCAGCGGCCTACTTCTCTTATGGCTCGGCTGGCGGAGCACGTGCCGTTCAGCATCTCAGGGACATCTGTGTTGAGCTTCAGATGGCTCCCGTCAGGCACTCCGTCCTGGTCCAGGGCAACGACTTCTATCCGATCATGAATGGAGAGAAGCAGTTCAAGGACCTTGGATACCTGGAACAACTGGTAGAGCAGATGCTCGACCAGCTCTCCTGGTGGACACTTGCGCTGAAGAGTGCACGTGAACGCGGCTAAGCACTATTTGTAACTCCATTTTTTGCGGACCTGGGGGAAGGGCACCAGCCTTTCCCCCTCGTTTCGTCTACCTTGCCTGTGCAGGAATGACGAGCTGTTCCACCTTGTCTATCACGATATACAGCAGAAGACCCAACAGGCTGAGCAGTACGATCCCTGCATACATGCCCACATAGTTGGCCATCACCCAGTTGTTCATGATGGTGTACCCCAGACCATAGGTGGCTGCATAGGTTTCGCTGACAAAGAGCACCGAAAGGGAGATGCCGACGGTGATGCGCAGCGATGAGAAGATCCTGGGCAGGATGGATGGCCAGATGATGTCCGTCAGGACTTGTCTGGACGTAAGATGGTAGGCTTGTGCCAGCTCAAGATACTGGAAGGGCATCTCCTTGACCCCATCGCGGATGGTGAGGGTGGCAGGAAAGAAGATGATGACCGCGATGAGGATGATCTTGGAAAGGTCCCCGATGCCGAACAACACCATGAAGACCGGAAGAAAGGCGATCTTTGGCAGAGGGTAGAGCAGGTAGAGGGTAGGTGATAGGACCCTATCAAGACGCTTTACCCGTCCGATGGCCAATCCGGCAGGGATGGCAACCAAGAGAGCAAGCATTGTCCCTGTCAGGATGCGGTATAGGGAGAAGAGCAGATGCAGGTAGATGTTTGCTGACAGGATGGCTTTCAGAAGGTGGGCAAAGACCACATGGGGGTAGGGAATGATAGGCCCGGAGACCAAGAGTGCGAGTGCATACCAGAAGAGCAGCACCACCAGAAATCCTCTGAGGTATCTCATTGGAAACCTCCCAGCTGCAAACGCAACTCCTTTTCCAGGGAGAACGCATCGGTGTTGCTTCTGATGTCCTCATACTCGTGATAGGGGTTGGTTGTCTCATAGGAAAGACCTTGGGGTGTCATCACAATGATGCGCTCTCCCATAAAGACTGCTTCCTTGATGCTATGGGTCACCAGAAGCAAGGTGATGCCGTGCTGCTTCACATACCTCTTGATCTCCTCCTGAAGCCGCTCCCTCGTCTGTTCGTCAAGGCTGGCGAAGGGTTCGTCCAGCAACAAGAGCCCGGGTTTCCTGACCAGGCTCCTTGCCAAGGCTACGCGTTGGCGCTCCCCGCCACTGAGCTGGCTGGGGTAGCTGTTCTTGCGATGGCCAAGCCCTACCAGAGCTAGCAACGACTGTGCATACTCCCTGCTCTCCGGGCCAAGGCCGAGCATGACGTTCTCCTCCACCTTCTTCCAAGGCAGGAGACGATCTTGCTGGAACATCAGCGAACAGTTTGTGCTCCCTCCCCCAATGGTGCTGGAGCCTTGGCTCAAGGGGATCAGTCCAGCTATGGCGTAGAGCAGGCTGGTCTTTCCGCACCCGCTCTTGCCCACGATGCTGATCATCTCGCCTCGTTTTGCATTCAAGGAGAAGTGGGAGAAGGCAGAGTGTGCCCCATAACACACCTGGGCATCGCATATGGTGAGCATCAGAGTCCCTCGATGAAGCTTCGGTTGAGCAAGCGTTCCGTGCCGAAGGCGTAGGACTGCTTGGTGACCGATGAGGTCCAGTCCATGATTTGGCTGACAAACTCGTCGCTGGGAAGACGGGGTGCATGATAGGTGGGCAACTGTATGAACTCTTCAACCTCAGCTGGGAGGTTGGGGATATATTTCATGATCATGGCTTTGGCAAGCGATGGGTCCTGCCTGATGTCCTTCACTGCCTGCGCATAGGCACGATGGAAGGCGGTGAGCGCCTCCTGCTTCTCCTGTATGGCTGCTTCGGTGAAGGCTATGATGTTCAGGCTCTCTGCAGGAATGCCGGAAAAAAAGATCTTCTGCAATCCTCTCATTGCCCCCACGGAGGCAAATGGCTCGGGAAAAATACCTGCATCGAGCTGGCCGGAGGCCACAGCCTCAAGCCGTGCAGGAATTTCGTTGATGTAGACTTTCTCCAGCGTGTGGTCAGTACCCAGATACTGCTCCACCAGATAGTTGGTCACGCTGATCTCCATCGTACCTACCGAAAGTGTTGTGCTACCCTGTATTTCGCTCTTGGCAAGGAGAGGAAAGTCTCCATCGGTGGAGAGCGTTCCTACCAGCTTGAAGGCATTGGCACTTTGGGTGATGAGGGCGACCAGGTCGGTCATCGCCCCATCCACCTGACCTGTCTGCAGGGCTGTCTGGCGGTTCTGGCCATTGGTGAAGAGAATCAGCTGGGCATCGACACCCTGTTCGGTGAAATAGCCACTTTCCAGAGCAAGATAGAAGGGGGCTGCATCAACAGCACTCATCATACCTACGTTCAGCGTGGGAAGGGTTTCTGCAATCCTTGTTTTCTTGCAGCTGCCGAACACGAGGAGAAGTAGGAGTAAGAGAAGCAAGGAAACAAGCGTACTTTTGCGCATAAGAGCCTCACAGTAGGGAAATCGTCCTACTGTACCATGGCTGGGGCAAAGGCTTCAATGCAATGGAAAATGACTCTTCAAGAACTCCTGTTTCGTATGCTCGTCGCAGCCTCGCAGACGATGTTGAAGTTTTCCTCAACCCCATCACTATCGGCAGTGAACTGTCGTGTATATTGCATGTTGATCCCAATCTGGGAAGCCTGGGCAATGACATCGAGTCCGGCTCCGAGAAAGAGGAACTCCCATCCGTTTTCGGCTTGTCTCTTCTCGATCATCAGCTTCACTTGTGCATGGGTGTACTCTGTGCTGGCATTCTCCTGGCCATCAGTGATGATGACCACCAAGACTTTCTCAGCTTTTCCTTGTTGGGCATTGGTTACCAGCGTCCTTCCGATGGCATCGAGGAGGGCGGTGGAACCTCCCACCTGATAGGTTTCTTCGGTAAGGTCCTCCACCTGGTGGATATCCAGCTGGTCGTGAAGGAGCTGGTAGCTGTCGCTGAACAGGACGGTGGTGAGCAGACAAGGAGAGCCCAAGGCCTTCTGCTTGGCAAGCAGGGCATTGAAGCCCCCAATGGTATCCTGTTCCAGTCCATACATTGAGCCACTCTTGTCGAGTATGAAAATCAGCTGTGTTGAGACTTCGTTCATTCTGGTATCCTCCCTGAATATGGGTTAGGAATACCACGTTCTTCGTCTTTCTTGGTCGCTTGGAAAGGGACATTTCAACTTCCGAGCAACGGCTGGTCGTAGCTGAACAACACCTCATTGATCTCGAAGATGTCATGAATGTCTTTGAGCAGGAAGAAGGTAATGATGCGGTCGAAGGTGTTGGTGGGACTGAGGGCATAGCCTGCATAGGTAAGAAGCTCTTCAGTGGCCTCAAGATCGAGCTCAAGACCCATCGCAAGCGCGAGAACGGTTCGTTTGCTTGGAAGGTACTCCCTAGTGCTTCTGATCTTGGAAAAAAGCCTTCTGTCGATGTTGGCCTTCTTGTACACCTCCACTTCTGTTTTGCCCTGCTGTTTGATCAGTGCGAACAACGCTTCGGAAAAGCTCTGTTCTTGCTGATGCAGGTGCTCTTCCAGCTCTGGATAGTGCGCTGCATACTGTCTCACACAGCTGATAGACTCAGAGACCTCTCTCTGAGAGTTGCGGAGAAACTGATCGAGCATGCCAAGATGCGGAAAATGGGGGACACAGGAAGCTCGATCGAAAAAAACAAGATACACGACGAGCTCCTCTTGCTTCAGAAAGTCTGTGATGGCCAGATGAGCCACCTCGAGCGCTTCTTGTTTCGGATAGCCGTAGATGCCGCTGGAGATGAGGGGAAATGCAATACTTTCATATCCTGCTTGCAAGGCGAGGTGCAGACTGTTTTGGTAACAGCGAGTGAGCGTCTCCCGTTCCTGATTCTTGCCATCCTGATAGATGGGGCCTGCAGTGTGGATCACCGCCTTGCAGGGGAGTGCGAAGGCAGGAGTCATGACTGCTTCCCCTTGTGCAATCGGGGCAAGAGGAGCACAGGCTTGTTGCATCAAAGCCTCTCCCGCTGCCTTGAAAATGGCCCCGCAGACCCCTCCTCCCTCCGATAGGGAGGTGTTCGCAGCATTGACAATGACGTCTACTTCAAGCTTGGTTATGTCTCCTTTGGTAATCTGAAATGGCATGGGCGCTCCTTCTGTCAGGACAAGAGAGGTTGCAAGTCCTGCAACATGGTTTGCATCAGGGTACACAGCTGTGCTGTCAGGAGGGTGACATCGGTAAAGTCAGGAGGCTGAGCAGGCGTATACAGAACGATTGCATCCTCTCCCTTGGCTTCTTCCACCAGTACGTAGGAAGAGGGGATTCTTCCCCTGAGCTCTTCCCGCACGTGAGCTTGGATACCGCGATTGCGCCCAGCAAGCCACAGTTCGAAGATTCCCTTCTCATGTACAT
>JAAYQY010000026.1 GCA_012519125.1 Spirochaetales bacterium | reverse complement strand
TAGGCGGTGTAGAGCTCGATCAACTCCTCTTCACCCAAGCCTTTGGGAAGTACCTGGGTAAGATACGCGACATAGGCATCTTTGTTGGCTTCAATTGCGGCGATTGTCTGCTCTGTCAAAGCGGGCAAGAGAGCGTCCACCACCTGCGGTACATACGCTTCTACCTCAATCTTTGCCTGTGCAATCTGGCCGGCAAGTCTCGCTTCAACTTCCGAAGCAAGCATCATGCCTTCACGTTCCAAGGAGGAGGTGTGTTCTGTAAGTCGCTTATCCAGCATTGCAGCAAGACGAGTCTCTGCCGCCTCGGTTCCTGCTGCCAATGCCGCCTCAAGTGTGGGGGAAAGGGAGGAGGCCAACAGCGGTTCAACTTGCTTGGCAAGTTCGGCAGCCAGATTCTCATCGGCAAGCAGAAATGAGCGGATGCTCTCGGTCAGGGTCGGGGCAAGTTTGAGTTCAAGTTCAGGCAACAACTGAGAAACCAACTCCTTGGTGTTGGAAACTTCCTCCACACTGGGCTGCTTTACCGGTGGGGTCACTTCCATCAAGGGTATGCTTTGGCGTTGCCTGGCCTGTTCAAGGATCTCATTGGGGACACTGGGGCGCAGGTACCAAAGCCCTGCCCCTGCAAAGAGTGTCACTACAACGGTGATGACCAGCACATTGATCCGAACCGATTTCTTCATTTCAAACCCTCATCCTGCAACGCTTTCACCCATTGGGTGAAATACTGATTCCTATCGTAGCACAATAGGTTGCAACTTGTCGATGAATTAACGCCTTTGAGCCGGTATTGTGCAGGACCTGCACCCCTGCTTTCCTACCCAAAGTCTTGGTGCTGATATCCTTCTGGGCACGTTCACGCTGCAAAAACCTCCGAAATGTCAGCCTTTCGCGTTGAGCACAACGCCAATACCGCAGCAAGAGGGGTGCCTTGATGAACAGCACCTGGTCACAAAGTGCATCAAGGCCCATGCGTGAGAGCAGAGCCGCATTGAGTACGATTGCAGGAGAGTTGGCCGTGCGAGCATCCTCGATGAGGGTCTTGCAAGATTCGACCATCTTGGGATGGGTGATGCGTTCCAAACTCCTCAGCTTGGCAGGGTCGGAGAAGACGAGGGCTCCGAGAGCCTTGCGGTTGACCCTACCCTCCTCAAGCACCTCAGTGCCAAATGTTTGCGTAAGCTCACGCTTGCTCTCTTCAAGGGCTTGGTGTCCCAGCAGGTCAACATCAACAATCGTGCATCCGAGCTTGGCAAACTCTGAGGCGTACTGGTTCTTTCCTGCACAGGCCCTGCCTGTCAAACCGATGACCATCATCAGTGGATCTCTCCCCAGTTGGCACCCACTTCAATGCTGGTCTTCAGCGGGATGCTGAGCTTTGCAGCACCCTCCATCGCCTCTTTGACCACTGCCTTGGTTTGTTCTACTTCCGCGATGGGTACCTCAAATACCAGTTCGTCATGGATCTGCAGCAACAAGCGTGCCCCCAGACCCCGCTCGGTGAGCAGCTTCTCCACCCTGAGCATGGCAAGCTTTACCAGATCGGCTGCAGTACCCTGGATGACCGTGTTCACCGCAATGCGCTGCGCTTTTGCCCGCTCGACAGCACTGCGACTAT
>JAAYQY010000285.1 GCA_012519125.1 Spirochaetales bacterium | reverse complement strand
CGTGGAGGGCTCGCTTCCTTCAATCATCGCCATTGCCTTGCTTGCAGTGTTGCTTTTTCTTCCTGCCTTGCTGAAGTTCAGTGCTTCAGGACCGGGCAGCATGCATGCTCCCATTCTCATCAGCCTTGCGGCCGGAGCTGTTGTCGGATTGCTTGCACAGCGCACCCGCTTTTGTATGGCAGGAGGCATCCGCGACCTCTTTCTCTTCCGTGACTCCACGCTCTTGCTTGGTTCTGCGGCAGTCGTGGTGATCGCGGTGGTACTCAACCTGGCAACCGGCACGTTCAAGCTTGGTTTTGCCGGCCAACCGGTCGCTCATACCGACTGGCTCTGGAACTTTTTGGGCATGGGTCTGGTGGGTTATGGTTCGACCTTGCTTGGAGGGTGCCCGCTGAGGCAGACCATCCTGGCAGCAGAAGGGAACACCGACAGCGCCATGAGTGTACTTGGCATGGTGGCAGGCGCTGCCTTTGCCCACAACTTCGGCCTTGCTTCTTCAGGTGCAGGAGCAACCCTTGGGGGCAAGGTGGCAGTGGTGCTGGGCTTTGCCCTGCTCACCCTCATCGCCTTGCTCATCATTCGTAAAAACAACAAGTAGGAGGAACACACGATGCAGACTATCGATGCACGGGGCCTTTCCTGCCCCCAACCCGTTATTGAGACCAAAAAAGTGCTGGACAAGAAACCGGATGCAGTAACCGTCCAGGTGGACAACATCTCGGCCAAGGAGAACGTAAGCCGCTATGCAAAGGCTGCAGGCTATCAGGTTGCTGCGGAGGGAACTGAGTACGGGTGGACTCTGGAACTGAGCAAGGCATGAAACGCTTTGTAGCCACGTTTTTCGATCATTATGGGGCAGTACAGTTCAGGACCTGGTGCAAACAGCAGGACCTGAACTGTGTCCTCCAGCCAGTTCCCCGCACGCTCTCCTCATCGTGTGGCACGTGTGCCGTCTATGAGGCCGCTGACTGGGAGACCGGCTATAGCACAGCCCAGGTCGAAGCAATCTACGAGAAACAAGAGAGTGTTTATGCACTGCTCTTCAGAAATGAGGATTGATGATGGAAGCAGTAAGACTTACCCAGATGGTGAAGACCAGCGGCTGTGCGGCAAAGCTGCCGCCTGCACTTTTGCATGAGGTGTTGGACAGTCTTCCGGTAATGCACAGCCCCAACCTGGTGGAAGGGTATGAAGGAAGCGATGATGCCTGTGTCTATCGGGTTTCGGATGACCTTCTGATGTTGCAGACAGTGGACTTCTTCCCTCCCATGGTCGATGACCCCTACCTGTTTGGGCAGGTGGCTGCGGCAAATGCGCTGAGTGACATCTATGCCATGGGAGGAGAGCCGAAGCTTGCGCTGAATCTTGTCTGCTTCCCCTCCTGCCTCGATCTCTCCGTGCTCAGCCAGATCCTCCTTGGGGGACAGAGCAAGGTGGAAGAGAGTGGGGCGGTTATTGCAGGAGGGCATACGATCAGCGACGCAACCCCCAAGTACGGCCTCTGTGTCACCGGCTTTGCACAAGAGGGCAAGGTGTGGGCGAACAAGGGAGCCCGGGTTGGGGATGTACTCATCCTGACCAAGGCGCTGGGTGTGGGTATCATCAATACGGCGGTGAAAGCCGGCATGGCCTCAGAGGAGGCCGCCCAAGCCGCCATTGCCAGCATGACTACCCTCAACAAGCGTGCCCGTGACCTGGCACAGAACCATGCCGTACATGCAGCCACCGACATCACCGGCTTTTCCCTGCTAGGGCACGCCCATGAGATGGCTACAGCCTCAAAGGTGAGCATGGTTCTGTACAGCACCGTCATTCCGGTACTTCCCGATGTTTTGGAGTATGCCCGGATGGGACTGAACCCGGAAGGCCTCTACAACAACCGTGAGTATCTTGAGGATGCGGTACGCTTCAGCGAAGGCATCCCGCAGGAAGTGCAGGATCTGCTCTTCGACCCCCAGACGTCAGGAGGGCTCCTCTTGAGCATGAGTGAGGAAGAGGGAAGGGCATACAGCGAAGAAAGCGGGTATCCGATCATCGGATCGGTAACCGCCTTCTCTGAGGTTCCTCTCAAGATCTATTGATGTCCTCAACCCTGGCGCATGGTGCTGATCGCAGAGTTGAGCGCTGAACGCAGCAGTGTCTTGTAGCGGATGCTGTGGGTGTACTGTTCTGCTTTGGGATAGGCCTTGAAGAAGGTGTCGGGGTCGGAGAAAGTCCCCAAGGTGTCCGTTATCGCCTTGTTCTGCACAAAGGTATCGTTTTCTTCCCATTGTATGGGAGGGTTGCGGAAGTGCAGGACGGCGATGCCGTAGCCGTAGAAACTTCCCATGAAGTCAGGAAACTTGGCTTGCAGTTTCTGCAGATACGGCCGGTCGACGATGTGCCCCCCTATCTCCACCCAGCGGTTGTTGTACTTCACTTCCAACCAGGTGTGGTAGAGCTCAGCCGGGCTGAGGGCGTAGTTCATACCATGCAAGAGCCCCCGAT
>JAAYQY010000284.1 GCA_012519125.1 Spirochaetales bacterium | reverse complement strand
CCTGGGTGGAAATTGCGCGAATCTTATTGAAGATTGCCAACTGTCTGGTCCTTGCATCCATCGCCTTGAGCTTGGGACCATAGGGAATGTAACTTACCGCAGCGATGGAGAACCCGCCCTCAGCGTTCTGTGCTTGTGCAGCGCGTTTGGCCGCTTCGGTACCCGGAACTACATAGGGAAGAATGCTTCCTCCCCCGATTGTGCTGCCGTCAACAATCACCCCACCAAGCAACTCTTGGTATTCAGCCTCACTGAGGCTGGGAAGAGCCTTCTGAATATCTGCCTCTGCTGCCCATACAACTGAACAACTCAGGCTCAACAACAGCATCAGCACCAAAGCACGTACTTTCATCAATCACTCCTCACCTAATAGGCGTTCTCATTCACAAAACCTCTGAAGAACGTAAAGAGTACAATCTTCAGGTCGAACAGGATATTCCAGTTGCGGATGTAGTAGAGATCAAACTCAATACGCCGCTCGAGCGAAGTATTGCCTCTCCAACCATTGACCTGAGCCCATCCCGAGATGCCGGCTTTCGCCCGATGGCGCATCCTATAGCCGGGAATCTCGGTGTTGAACTTCTCCACCAGCTCGGGGCGTTCCGGTCGTGGACCGATCAGGCTCATCGAACCGCCAATGACATTGAACAACTGGGGAAGCTCATCAAGACTGGTCCTTCTGAGGAAACGCCCGATCTTGGTAACCCTCGGATCATTCTCCTCGGTCCAATGGGCTGTACCTTCGGGAATGTCCGTTCGCATGCTTCTGAACTTGTACATGGTAAAGATTTTCTCGTCCTTGGTCACCCTCTTCTGCTTGAAAATAACGGGTCCTGGAGAAGAAAGCTTGACTATGAGAGCAATTGCCAACAAGAAAGGAGAAATGAGTATCACGCCAAGCGAGCATGCGAAAATATCAAACAACCGTTTGACCACCTTCTGGAAGAACCCCATATCGGCGGCATTGAGCGTGAGCAGAGGTATCCACCGGAAGTCGGAAATCTGGGTCCCGATGTAGGACTCAGGCAACGAAGGCAGCATGACCACCTTCTCGTTCAACAAATCAAGGGCTTGAGCGACCATCCTCTCCTGCTGTTCATACTCGTTGCCCGGATATCCTATGACCACAAGATCCGGTTGGGTTTGCTCAACAGCCTCACGCAGAGTCAATGCCCTGATCTGTTTCGCACCCCCGATGTGTGTCCCTACCCCATCATACTGGCCAACCAGCTTGATACCCTGCGTCCTTCTGCTGTGCAGAGCCTTCTCATAACGTTCAAGCTTTTGGCCAAAGCCTACCAGCAGGATCCTACGGGTATACTTTCCCTTTCGGTAACTATCCTTGATGTGGCTGGAGATGATGCTTCTCTCGGTAACCAGGAAGACTACGATCAAGAAGTAGTGCAACCCGATGGCAATACGGCTGACCTTATCGGAGAAGAAGAAGTAGAGCACGATGACCAACAGCAGGAAAGCCTCGAAGGAGCTGAAAATCAGTTTACTGGTCTCTTTGCGCCACGAATGCTCCAACTCCTCAACATAGAGTCCATTCTTGCTCAAAAAGAAGATGTTGAAGGTAAGGACCAGTATCGAAAGCTGGATGAACAGGTCGAACGAAGCAAGACGTCCACCAGGGATGATATAGAAACGCACATAACCAGCAAGCAACCAAGAGAGGAGGACAGCCAAGCTGTCCCAAGTCACTTTCAAAGCCAACAATGCCTTATTCCCATTCTTCATACGATATCCGTTTCCTCTCTTGTTCAGCTTCCCGTAGTCCGGTAAAACAGTCGCTTGGCAAAAGACCGCCGTTTACTCCCCCGCGGGAAGAGACGCAACAAAAGGCTCTGTTTCCCTGGGGAACTCGAGCTCATGTGCACCATCGCAAGCAAGCGGTCATAGAACTCACTTGTTCGGGCATAGTGCCAGAACAGGTGGGAAAAATCAGAATCCGGTGCATCCCAAGGCTTTTCAAAGCCTGCATAGTGTACAAGCTTTGGATGCCGACGTGCCTCCAAATACTCCTGAAGGACTGAGTAGGGACCTGCCTCAATGATGGGTAGCCTGCGGTGGTTGCAGTCAACCACGAGATTCCACTCCATCGGCAGCGTATAGTAGTGTCCCCGACACTCCTTGTTCAAAATATCCTGGTCATTGTATCGATACTTTCGCTCCCCTGCCAAGCCAATCCACTCATCTACCGAATGCAAAGAGCGCATTTTGCTCAGGTCGAGCACCAATACTCCTGCCTGATGATATGCCTCGCCTTCCCCAAGACCGATCACCTTGGAAAGGTAGGGACCAAGATCGGGATCCAAGCCGCCTGCGAGGGCAGGAATCTCGACATCGATGGTAGCCCCCAGAACCTTTCCCTGCAAATCCACGGCAGCAAGCTTTGCCACATCCTCAAGAATGACGGTGTCACAATCGAGATAGAGTACCTTCGAATACTGGGGAAGTATGTCTGCAATGAGGAAACGGTAGTACGTTTCCAGACTGATATGGTCCGCAGGATTCTTCTGCAGCTGCCGTCCGAAAAGCAGGGCCTTGGGGTTGAAAAACCTCAGCTTGGCCTGCCCAAAGCGGGAGACCAGCAGTTCCAACCGAGCCTTGGAGAACTCAGTGATATCTGATTCAAGAACGATGATGTCATAGAAATGGGAGGGATCGGTATGTTCCAACAGAGAGTTCATGCATACCGCAAGAGCGGGAGCAAACTTCTCATTTGATGCAAACACCACTACGGTTGCTTCTTCTTTCCAAAGAGGGAGAAAGAGGTCGATGGTGGGATGGAGAATGGAAACAGAGCCGATTCGCTTCACCTGCAAGGAAGGAGGAGCAGAGAGAAAGGCCGAGAAAAGCAAGGGAAAGAAATGGCGTAGGGATCGCAGACGATGGACATCCACCTTCGCAAAGTCAAAGTTGTCAAAGAAAGATTTTGCGACACGTTGCACCATACGAGCAAACTCTTGGGCAAGAGAGGCTTGCATATAAAAAGCTACCACCTTCAGATAGCTTTTTTGCTCCAGATACGCTAGGGCGGCCTCATGATAGTGGGGATAGAGATCCTTGAGGAGGGAGAGAACGTTCTGTAGATCCGATTCATGGACCTTGAGTTGGTTCACAAGGTGTGAGCGCACCGTTGTGGCCAGCACCTCTTCCTTACACGCAAGGACTTGATTGTCCCCAAGCTGAGTACGCAGGCTCTCTTCTTGGAAAAGATGGTGGGTGGCTATGGTTTTTTCAGTCAAATAGGATTCCTGCACGAAAGCTTGTTCCAGATTCGGACTGAGGTGAACAGCCTCACTGCTGAGAAGCAGGTGATCGGATTCACCGATTTTCAGATCAGAGAGAAAGGCAGGAGAGAATCCACCTGCTTCCCCTATCTCCGATTGAATCACGGATATTGAAGGAGGAAGCTCTGTCAGTGCATCACTGAGAACCAGAATCGACATGGGCAAGGCAGGACCTCTCTCATAACATCAATCTATGCAGGTATGCATCTTCTATATCCTAGCATAGAAGACGAATAAGCGGAACACCAAAGTGCAACACTAGATATGCAGATGGTCATCGTAGCGATCGCTGAGCAGTCGCTTGCAGTATGAATCCTTTTGCTTCAGGATCTTTGAACCACGGGTGATCTTGCACAGGGAAATGCCATAGGATGCGGCTATCTCTCGCTGGGGCAACCCACGATAGAGGTCCTTCATCAGATTCCAACGCAGAACCAAATCCTTGCGCTCACTGGGTGTCAGCATCTCCTCAAAGAGTTTTTTCATCTCTTCAGGATCGGTAGTCTTGGCGAAAATGCTGATCAGGTCCTCATAATTGGTATCCATGTAGCCTCCTGCACGCCTTCTTATACTACAAAGAGAAACTGGTGCGGTCAAGCAAGCCCATTTGCAAAACGCCGAGGCAGTGACTATACTGGCTCTATGGGAGACATATCATGGAAACCAAGCAACTGAGCAAGAAGACCTTGCGTGTCCTTCTTTTGCTGCAAAAAGGGGAACTGACAGAGCATCTCATCTATGACAGGCTTTCCAAACGCGTGAAAGACAAACACAACAGTGATGTGCTCAAGCGAATCGGGGCCGAAGAACTCCGCCACGCCAAGATCTGGGAGAAGCTTACCGGAAAAGTGGTCAAGCCCAACAAGGTGAAAGCCTGGTTCTACAGCTTCCTGGCCCTTCTGCTCGGCTACACCTTCGTACTGAAGAAAATGGAGAAGGGAGAGGACAAGGCGACCCGCTTCTATGCTTCTCTCATCGCAGAAGTTCCCCAAGCCAAACAAATCAGTGACGATGAAGACCGTCATGAGCAACAGCTATTGGCCATGTTGGACGAAGAACGGCTGCAGTACATCGGTTCGATGGTCCTCGGGCTCAGTGATGCCCTTGTCGAACTCTCGGGTACGCTCGCAGGTCTTACCTTTGCCCTGCAGAACACCCGACTCATCGCCCTCTCGGGCCTCATCACCGGCATCTCCGCAACCTTATCGATGGCCAGCAGCGAATATCTGTCAGCCAAGAACAGCGGAGATAAGAACGCCATGAAAAGCAGCATGTACACCGGTATTGCCTACCTGTTCACCGTTGCCTTCATGGTACTGCCCTACCTGGTGTTCGAAAGCTATGTGCTTGCCCTGGTGGTGATGCTTTGTACGGTGGTGATCATCATCATGCTTTTCACCTACT
>JAAYQY010000025.1 GCA_012519125.1 Spirochaetales bacterium | reverse complement strand
AGTTCAGCCACTCAGCCCTCTGAATTGGAGGGCTTTTCTTCATCTCGTACAGCGTAGGTCTTGATGAAATCTTCGGTTGGAGAACCATAGACCGATAAGAAACCGTCGAAAACACTCTGCCGCTCGGCAATCAATTGCTCAGCAACACGATTGCTGATGTTCTGTGGCGTGATGAGCAATACCATCTCCCTCTCGGGCTGCAATTCCAAGTTGAAAAATGGGATTTTTGAAGCACTATTTTCTATTGAACCTCTGCCAACAAGTATAGTGGCACCGGTTGCCCCGCTTTTACGGGCAAGGCTGACTACATCATCGGCAAATCCGCGATTCACAAGTACGAGCATGCACGTATGGTCGGCGACTCGCTTCTCTTGGCCGATTGCCTTGCTCAGCATGGGTATCTCTTCGGTGATATGTATGGGTTTCTTCTGTCTGAATAGTGTGCCTAAAAGCATAATGGAAAAAACTGGAGCCATGGCAACCATGGCAATGACGCCGAATCCATCCACCAACACGTTTGCTGTCGGGATGGCCGAGGCGGCTCCTTGTGCAAAGGCCAGAACGAAGGTTGCCATCATCGGACCGGAAGCAACCCCTCCTGCATCAAATGCGATGCCGACAAACACGGGATTGCACCAAAACGACAAGAACAAAGCGAAAGCAAAACCCGGGAGCAGGAAATACCATAACTTCACTTCAGGAACAGTGATGCGAACCATGGAGATTGAAATAGCGATGGCTGCACCCAAAGAGAGTGTCAGACGGATGAGTCCGAGAGGTATGGTACCTCCAGTGACTTCCTCGATCTGTACGCCCAGGACATGCACTGCCGGCTCCATGAGGACGACGATCAGGCCGAAGAGGAATCCTACTGCTATAAGGAGTCTCGTATCCATCGAGGCGATCTGCATACCAATCACCCTGCCCATATCCATGAAGCCTGCGTGTACACCATCGAGAAACAACACTAGACCGATAAGTACAAGCAATAGGCCTT
This sequence comes from Spirochaetales bacterium, assembly GCA_012519125.1. Lineage (GTDB taxonomy): Bacteria > Spirochaetota > Spirochaetia > Sphaerochaetales > Sphaerochaetaceae > Sphaerochaeta. Next base: position 1,626 of record JAAYQY010000025.1, on the reverse strand, counting down.
TGATAATCCCAAGGATTTCCTTTCGCTTCAGTTTAAATTTGAATCCGTTGTACACAAAAAACAAGAGCGTGATCGGCAGGAGCGCGATCAGGGACTCCCTTAATGTTGCAGGAATACTTTCCAGAATCGGAGCGATTACCCCGACGGAAGGAATAAACACACTGGCCTCACCTTGAATGGTATGCTGCCCGGTGATGAAAGAGATGCACATGACTGCGAGGATGGGTCCGGCACTCATGATGCCAACCAAGCCAAATGAGTTTTCCTCGGCATGCCTGCCGCCTTTCGCCTGGGATAGCCCAAGTGTTAAAGCCAGTACGAAAGGAGTCGTCAAAGCTCCAGTGGTTGCTCCTGAAGCATCGAACGATATTGCAAGAAACTCCTCAGAAACTAGAAAGCCCAGTACAAGAATGACCAAGTAGGTCATCAGCAGGAAGATATTGATCGATGGCTTATCCCTGAGCAGGCGGAGAATGCCCAGTGAAATCAGCAGGCCCACCCCGCCTGACACCATATATACAATGAGCCTGCTTGAGAGGGTATGGCCCGACGCTTCCTCAATTTGTGAACCCAGGATCAAAAGATCAGGCTCGGCAACCGTAATGAGAAATCCCAACAAAAAACTTAAAATCACCACCCCTAGGAAGGTTTTGGAAGTAGCAACCTCATTGGACATGTACACGCCGATGGGGTGCATGGATAGGTCGATTCCCCATAAGAAAAGAGCAAGCCCCACCAAGAGCATCGTACTTCCAACCAAGAAGCGAATAAACATATCCGTTTCCACTTCTATGATGGTAAAACATAATGCCACCACAACCAGCACGAGAGGGACCAGTGATTGCAGGACTTCCTTGACTTTACCATAGAGAAGATTCATGACCTGACTCCCCTCTGCTCTGCAACTCTGTTCTCAAATAAACCACTGGTCCTGAGAACCGGAAGGATGAAGAGAATTCCATTACCTGGGTTCGCCAGGCTCAGTGATTCGGTAATACTCTCTTTGATCGCCTGCAGCGTATCTTTTTTGGATAGGATGATCACAATATCCTTCTGTGGTTCTATGTTCAGAGAAAAAAAGAAGTCCTTTGGTATACCCGCCCCATGTCCATGCACAATGGTGCCACCTCTCGCACCTGCTTTTCGTGCTGCGTACACGCATTCTACTCCCCTGCCCCGCTCCACAATAGTAAGAAGGGCAAAATAGTCATCCATAGGTTTTTGGCTGGGATCAGGCTTCTTTTCCACGGTATCCCAATTCTTGAATGGGATGGAGAATGCAATCCCCTTTCGTCGCTTATAAAATTTGAATGTTTGGAAGACCATCTCATGCAAGCCGACACACAGCTCATACCCTGCGCTGATGATCACAATTTCCTTGTGAGCTTGGGAAGGTCTGACTGTATTGAAGAATCTTGAGCGTGTGGTTCCTTCTGCGAGCAGAATGGTTCCCCCGATTGCTCCAAGCTCCTGGGCCTTTTGCAGCAGAATATTTGCCTTTCCTTTGTTGACAACAGCAAAAAATAAGGTATCGATGGTAAGCTCCCTTGCACCTGATGAATACTCATAACCCATGTGTGTATACTATTGTTATACCATACTTTTCCTTGAATTCCCAAAAGATGT
>JAAYQY010000024.1 GCA_012519125.1 Spirochaetales bacterium | reverse complement strand
GAGCCACAATATGGTCATGTACGCCATGGTTGCAGGAAGCGTATCAGTCGGACGCCTGTTCTTGGGCGGAATCCTGCCGGGCTTCCTCCTTGGCTTAGCCCTGATGATCTACAGTTACGTCTTGAGTGTGAAACGCAACTATCCCAAGGGTGCTCCCTTCAATCTCAAGCATGCACTAACCACGCTCAAGGATGCAGTGTGGGGTTTGATCACGGTCCTCATCGTCGTGTTCGGTGTGGTCAGCGGAGTCTTCACTGCCACCGAAAGTGCTGCAATGGCAGTCATCTGGGCGATGATTGTCAGTGCCCTGGTCTATAAGGAGCTGACGTTCCGCGAGATGTGGCATGTGATCGAACGGTCCCTCGGAACCCTGGCCATCGTCATGATCCTCATCTCCACTTCCCAGGTGTTCGGATGGTTGCTCACCTATCTGAGACTGCCTGAGATGGTTGCCAACGGGATTCTTGGGCTCACCAACAATCCCTTGATGATCATGCTCATCCTGAACGTGCTGATGCTGGTATTGGGTACCATCATGGATATGTCCGCCATCATCCTTGTTGCCACCCCGATCCTGCTTCCCATAGCCATCCAGGCAGGGATGGATCCGGTGCACTTCGGTGTGGTCATGATCCTGAACCTTGGTATCGGTCTGATTACGCCCCCAGTCGGAGGAACGCTCTTCGTGGGTTCTGCCGTATCGGGAGTCCCGATTGAAAAGCTAATCAAGACCTTGCTTCCCTTCCTCGGGGTCATGGTTGTGGTTCTGCTTCTGATCACCTATGTGCCTGGCCTGATCATGTTCCTCCCTGATCTGATCATGCCGGTGATGGGATAGGCAATGCCTGTTTTTTCGTGCCCCTTCTCGACGGCAACCCTCGAAGTGCAGTCAGGTGTAGAGATGAAAGCTCTTGTTCTGATTTGCCCTGGTGGAGCTTACTCGTGGCTTTCGCCACGCGAGATGTGGCCGGTAGGGAAGGCATTCCTGAAAAAGGGATATGGTGCGGCCATCCTTTCTTATTCAGTGGGTGAAGGGTTGGGTACTTTGCCGCTTAGGGAAGCGGGGTGGGCAGTGAAAACCTTGAAAGATGCCTTTTGGGGCCTTCCTGTTGTCATAGTAGGCTTTTCGGCCGGGGGGCATCTTGCCGCAAGTCTTGCAGTGCATGCCCATCGTCTTGAGCTTGCACCTGCTGATGCTGCCATTCTCTGCTACCCGGTGATCAGCAGCGGCAGGTATGCACATGCACAGAGTATTGCAAATCTTGGAGAAGGGCCCAATCAGCAGTTCTTCAGCCTGGAGCGTTGGGTTGATGAACATACCCCACCGGTGTTCCTTTGGCACACCGCCCAAGATGAAGCTGTCCCTGTTCAGAACAGTATTCTTTTCGCGAACGCTTTGATTGATGAGAAGCGGGTATGTGCCTTGCATATCTACCCCTTTGGAGTACATGGGCTTTCTTTGGCTACTGAGGAAGTTGAGGAACCGGCGAAAGGCCGATTTGCTGATAAGCAGGTGGCCACCTGGTTTGATCTCTGTATAGATTGGCTTGCCAGTTTGCATCTGGGTGGCCAGAAGTGAGGAAGAGTATGAGTATGTGGAACAATGAAACGGAAATGTTTGAGCTGATGAAAGAGAAGCTGTATACCCCTGTCGTGGGGGATATCCTGG
>JAAYQY010000283.1 GCA_012519125.1 Spirochaetales bacterium | reverse complement strand
TAGGTGGATGGATGGCTGACTTTGGCGAGTATCTTCCTACCGATGTCATCTTGGCAAACGGCCGCAGCGCCATGTTGGAGCACAATCCTTGGCCCGGCTATTGGGCAATGGTCAACCATGACGCAATCAAGGAGTGTGGGAAGGACGAGGAGATCCTCTTCTTCATGCGTGCAGGGTCGTCACAGAGCCTCGCTTCCTGTCCCATGATGTGGGCCGGGGACCAGAATGTCGATTGGTCGGAGGATGATGGACTGCCGTCGGTCATAACCGCAGCGCTTTCTCTGGCTATGAGCGGGATGGGCTTGCATCACAGCGATATCGGGGGGTATACCACCCTGTATGGCATGAAACGTTCCAAGGAGCTCTTGCTCAGGTGGGCAGAGTTTGCCGCCTTCACCCCGCTGATGCGCACCCATGAGGGAAACAGGCCCAAGGACAATTGGCAGTTCGACTCGGACGAAGAGACCATTACGTTAATCGCCTTCTTCACTTCACTTCATGTTCGGCTCAAGCCGTACCTGATGCATGTGGTGGCAGAGAATGCCGAATTGGGGATTCCGGTCATGCGACCGCTGTTTCTCCATGACCCGGATCCTCGCTTCCATACCGTCAAGGATGCCTACTTGCTGGGTTCGGATCTCTATGTTGCTCCGGTGCTCAAGCCAGGCTGCAGTGAGCGAGAGGTCGATCTTCCCAAGGGAGAGTGGGTACATCTTGTTACGCAAGCACCCTATGCAAGTGGAAAGCATACGGTACAGGCACCCTTGGGGCAGCCTGCTGTCTTCTATCGATCAGGCAGTGAGTTCTCTGCTCTCTTTTCGTCCCTGTTCAATACAGGAACGGAACAGCCTCTTTGAGTGCTGCGCGGGGAACGAAGATCTCGATGAGCTTTACGCTCTCTTTCTTCACCACGTAGAGGATGGTGTTGAGTGTGTTCTTTGCCAGGGAGTAGAAGCCACTGGGTTTCTCTGCCTGCTTGGCAGGAAGGTTGCCCGCCTGGAAGGCTTCGCGATCCTTGGCACTTGCACTGAAGGTGGAGAAGTCCCAAAGAGATGGGTCATAGCTTCCTTCCAGGAGAGTCTCTTCGTCATCATCGAGGCGGTGGAAAAAGTCCAGTCCTGTCAGCTCTTCAACCTCGTCAACGGTGGTGGCGAACTTCTCGAGGCTGTTGCTTGAGCCTTCGTTGGGCAGCACAAACCCTATGGCTTTTACCTCGGGTTCATCATAGTCAAGAATCACCTTGTAATACTGGTTGGGAACCGAGACTTTGTTCTTTCCGATGGTCTTGTAGGGGCCATCAGTGAGAACCGGGCCTGTGACCACATACACAGCACCCTCCGTATCAGCAAAGTTGCGTACGGTGGCCTCAAGCTTACTCCAGATGCCACGATTGAACTGTCCATCCTGAGGGCTCATGTTACTCATGTAAAAGGAGCCGCTCATGGCTTCCTCACTGAAGGAGAGGTCTGCTGCCGGAATCAGGTGGCCCCGGTCATAGCCGCTGGAGCGATAGTCGTCCAAGGTGGCAGACCCGGTGATGATCGAAGGGTCGCTGCGAAAATCATCTTTGCGTTCGAAACTGCCGTAGAGCTCCTCGCGAGTCAGGTGGTAAGCAACCCAACGAGCCTGCTCATGCTCTTCATCATAGGAGAGTGTGTAACCGGGATGGGAAACCACCAGCTCGGTTTTCTCAAAGTAGGGGAGCTCCAGGCCTGCAACGGCCGATCCAGTCGCCTGCGGCAGCTCTGCTTCGCTGGGCGCAAGGACCAGGGTGAGTATCCACAGGACAAGCAGGATCGCCAGTAGTATGAGGAG
>JAAYQY010000282.1 GCA_012519125.1 Spirochaetales bacterium | reverse complement strand
TCAACAGCACGTTGTTCCTGATCTATCAGAGAGTTGCCTTTGGCCAGATTACTCCGGCTCAAGGTGGACAGCAGATTCACGAGCTGTTGCTGCGCCTCATCGCAAAGTAACTGTATCGTTGGAAGCATGCTCTGGGGACGGAAACGTCCCCAGTTTTTTCACCTAGTAAGGGTATGTAGGTGCTGACTCTTGAATCAAAAAAGAGTATATCATTACCAAATGGACAATACTTCTACACTGAAGAGAAAGCATACACGAAATGTACGCGCTGCGCGTGTCATCAGTGCTGTCTTGTGTATTGAGCAGGCAGTGTATGGTCTTGCGTTTGCAGAAAGTGGATCGTTGTTGCAACGCATTTACTTCAATAGCTCTCTTGTGTTGGGCTTTCTTTTCCTCATAACGTTGTTGCTCCCCCGACTTGTTCCGATCAAGGCTGGGATTCTCTACGATTTGTTTGACATGGTACCTCTAGGGGTTGGTTTGAGTATTGCTTATATTCGAATGCTCAATGCAGCAAAAGAGTATCAGAACATTCCCACCATATATCTTGCTGTGCTCTTTGGTGGGGCGGTAATTTTTCTTCTTGAATATAAGCAGTCCATCATTCTCTACTCATCCATCACCGTAGTTTCGATCATCGGTTCTTACTCCAGTCTTCCTCTCGACTCATCAATCCCATTTCAGGCAGACTTTTTGGTAAATGGTGCCATTGCATGGGCAGTTTCTGCTCTCACCTATGCAAGTTTTCTCAAGACCGAGACACAACGGGAGCTCATCGAAGAGAAGAACAGGCAGCTGACCCAGCTCAGTGAACTCGATTGGCTTACAAACCTCTATAATCGCAGAAAGCTCGACCTCTATCTGGTAGGTTTCGTCCAGTATCGCTTTGCCATTCTTTTTGATCTCGATTACTTCAAGACGGTCAATGACAACTATGGGCACCAGAAAGGTGACCGTGTACTTGTTGAGCTTGCTTCCATCCTGCTAAACACCATTGCACCCAATGATGTGGTTGGACGTTGGGGAGGCGAGGAGTTTCTCATCCTTACCCACGAGGATGGCTTTGCCTTGGCTGAACAGTTGCGAAAACAGATAGAAGTACACCGGTTTGTCGATGACATACCGGTGACGGCAAGCTTTGGTGTCACTTCATGCAAGAACAAAGAAAGTATTCATGAACTGGTCAGGTGTATCGACCTGAACCTCTACCAAGCAAAGCAACTGGGAAGAAATCAGGTGGTGTACTCCTAACAGATACGATAGCTGAACCTTTTTAGTTCTCTTCCTATGCTTGCATAAAGCCTCTGCTCATCCAGAAATGCTGAAACAGCCTCGTACAGGCCTGTTAAAGCTTGTTCGGTAAACCTTGGCTTTTCCAGGTCACCATAGACATATCGCACCGCTCCTGTCTTCTTGGTCAGGGGAAAGGAAACAAAAACAGTTCCTATTTGCTGACCGCTTGTGCTGATATTCAGCGCTACGGTATGAGGATCATAGCCTGCCATACCGCTAGACCAACCTTGGCTTTGCACCTCGATTTCGACTTCATAGGTGATTTCTCCGAACCGATAGGTTTCGGTGACACGATACCCTTTCAAAACATAGATGGGTGTGTACTGCATGCGCTCTCCTTTTAGCAAGTTGTTTTCCGACGCTGCAAGTTGGGGGTAAATCACGTCGCTGGGAAAAGTGTATCCCGCCTTTCCTCAGAGGGGAAGAGAAAGTTTTGAATTTTTTCGTAACGTTTTGTAACAGATGTTAAGAAGTTGTTTTCAATGTAGTACGTAATGGTAGTAAAAATATCCATAAGTAATGAAAAATCACTCAAAAGTTATGAAAGAATTAGGTTGACCGGTTTATAAAACCGGTTTAGTATAGAAGCATACCAAGAAACCAAAGAGCACATGTCCCTAGGTTTTGGTAACATCAAAGGAGAATGAATCCATGAAAAAACATTTGTTGATTGCCCTGATGATTGTCTCTCTGGCAATGAGCACTGCACTCTTTGCTGCAGGTTCCAAGGAATCTGCATCTGCGAAGGAAGTCTACTTCCTCAACTTCAAGCCTGAAATCGCAGATGTCTATGAGTCCAAGATTGCACCCGCTTTTGAAGCAGAGACCGGCATCAAGCTGAAAGTTGTCACTGCCGCCAGTGGTACGTATGCCCAGACACTGAAAAGCGAGATCGCCAAGAGCAATCCTCCGGTGATTTTCCAGACCAACGGACCCGTAGGACTGAAGGAGAGCAAGGGGTACACTGCTGATTTGACCAACACCGGCTTCTACAAGATTCTCAGTGACAAATCGATGGCTCTTACCGATGAAGGGAAAGTTCTTGCCATTCCTTATGCTGTGGAAGGGTATGGTATCATCTACAACGATGCAATCATGAGAAAGTACTTTGCACTTCCTTCGAAGGCCGTCTCCATCACGAGTGCCGACGAGATTCGCAATTTTGCAACCCTCAAGGCCGTTGTTGAGGATATGACCAAGCACAAGAGTGAGCTGGGAATCCAGGGCGTGTTTGCTTCTACCAGTCTCTCTGCAGGCAACCAGTGGAGATGGCAGACCCACCTTGTAAACGTTCCCTTGCACTTTGAGCTTCGCGATGCAAACGTTCCTGCAGGCAGCAAGGTTCCTGAGATCAAGTTTACCTACAGTGCGAACATGAAGAACATTTGGGACCTGTATCTGAACAACAGCACCACCGCTGTCGGTCTACTTGGATCCAAGAGTGTTGATGACTCAATGGCTGAGTTTGCACTCGGACAGGCTGCTATGGTTCAGAACGGCAACTGGGGCGCAAGCCAGATTCTCGGAGTCAAGGGCAACAAGGTTGCTGACGCCGACATCAAGTTCCTGCCCATCTATACCGGCATTGCTGGTGAAGAAAACTCAGGCCTGAACGTAGGAACCGAGAACTACCTCTGCATCAACAGCAACGCTAGTGTTGAGCAGCAGGCTATGGCAGACCAGTTCTTGACTTGGCTCTTCTCCAGTGAGACCGGCAAGCAATTTGTCAAGAACGATCTGATGTTCATCACTCCGTTCAATACCTTCAAGGACAACGAACTGCCGACCGACCCACTGGCCAAGGAAGTCATCCGCTGGATGAATCAGCCTGGCGTGAATAGTGTCCCCTGGGCTTTCTCAGTCATTCCTTCCGAAGAGTGGAAGAACCAGTTTGGTGCCGCTCTTGCTGAATACAGCGTAGGAAGAAGTACTTGGGCACAGGTTGAAAAAGTTGCCGTCGATGCTTGGAAGACCGAATTCGATCTGACCAACTGATTGCAATCGTAACAAAGACAAACCGCCTGCCTTCTGATAGGTTGGGCGGTTTGCCTGTTCCTTTGGGAGTCTTCCATGCAGAAATCCATACAAAAGTACTTTGTCCTGTTTGCATTGCCCGGATTGCTTTGCTTTGCCATAGCGTTCCTCGTGCCCATGGTCATGGGCGTGGTGCTCTCCTTCTTCAAGTTCAGCACGGTAACGGATGGAACCTTCATCGCTCTGGAGAACTACCGAAGGATATTCATCAACGATGACTTCACTTCAGCGCTGTGGTTTACTGTCCAATTCACCATTGTCTCGGTCATCACCATCAATATGGGTGCTTTCTTTCTCTCTCTGTTGCTGACACGTGAGGTCAAGGGCACCAACCTGTTCCGAACGATTTTCTTCATGCCCAATCTCATCGGAGGTATTGTTCTTGGTTGGATTTGGCAAGTTATCATCAACGGCGTGTTGCTCAAAAGTGGAGTAACCATCGTAAGTGACCCCAAGTATGGATTCTGGGGCCTGATCGTGCTGATGAACTGGCAGAACATCGGTTATATGATGGTCATCTACATTGCCGGTATACAGAATATTCCCCACGACCTGATCGAGGCAGCCCAGATAGATGGAGCAGGAAAGCTTACCATGCTCAAATCGGTCATTCTTCCCTCCATCATGCCTGCCATTACCATCTGTTCGTTCCTCACCCTCACCAATGGCTTCAAACTGTTCGACCAGAACCTTGCACTCACCGCAGGAGATCCTGGCAAGCAGACAGAAATGCTGGCACTCAACATCTTCAACACATTCTACGGAAGATCTGGCTTTGAAGGGGTAGGGCAGGCAAAGGCCGTGCTCTTCACCATCTTGGTGGCCATCATCGCCCTGACCCAGCTTCGGCTTACCCGCAGCAAGGAGGTGGAAGCATGAGTATCCAGAGCCAGAATAAGCGAACCAATACGGTATTGGTCATTTTCCTTTCCGTACTTGCCATTCTTTTTCTCTCCCCGATTCTGGTGGTGTTGGTCAACTCCTTCAAATCGAAGCTCTTCATCTCCAATGAACCATTCTCCTTTCCCAATCCCGATACGTTTGCAGGGAGTGAGAACTATGTCAGCGGGTCTCAGAAGATCAAATTCTTCAACGCCTTTGGATACTCACTCTTCATAACAGTGTTCGCCGTCATTGGAATCTCGCTGGTAACCAGCATGCTTGCCTGGTACCTGACTCGGGTAAAGTCAAAATTCACCAGTTTTGCTTATTACCTGCTGGTCTTCTCCATGATCGTTCCCTTCCAGATGGTTATGTTTACCATGAGCAAGACAGCCAACATGCTGCATTTGGATAATCCTGTTGGCATCATTGTTCTCTACATTGGCTTTGGCGCCGGACTGGGAACCTTCATGTTCAGCGGATTCATCAAGAGCATTCCTATCAGTTTGGAAGAGGCTGCCATGATCGATGGGGCAGGGCCTGTGAAAACGTTCTTCCTCATTGTCTATCCGATGCTCAAAAGCACCGCCATCACGGTTGCGATCCTGAATACCATGTGGGTATGGAATGACTATTTGCTTCCCTATCTTACCATCGGCACTGAATACAAGACGATTCCTGTTGCAATCCAATACCTCAGAGGTGGATATGGTGCTGTGGATATGGGAGCGATGATGGCAATGCTTGTTTTGGCAATGATACCCATCATTCTCTTCTATATCTTTGCCCAGAAGTACATCATCCGTGGTGTAGTGGCTGGGGCTGTGAAGGGTTGAGGAGAGGGCATGAATAGTACGAACGTACGCAACGCAGGTATTTTGCTTCATATCACCAGTCTTCCCTCTGCCTATGGCATCGGTGATTTGGGTACAGATGCCTATGCCATGGCTGATTGGCTTGCCAAAGCAAACATCCGTCTTTGGCAGGTGCTTCCCCTCGGCCCTACCGGGTTTGGGAACTCGCCCTATGCAGCCAGGTCCACGTTTGCCGGCAATGAATTGATGATTGATCCGCAGCAACTGCTGCATCAGGGCCTTCTCAAGGCTTGTGATTTGGAAAACCATCCGGAGTTTCCTGCCGAGCGTGTTGACTTTGAGGCGGTACAAGCGTGGAAGCTGCCTCTCCTGAAGAAGGCGGCCGCCAATTTCCTGAATCAAGGCAAGAACAAGCACGCGTGCTTTGAGACGTTTTGCATCCAACACTCCTTTTGGTTGGATGACTATGCCCTGTTCATGGCCTTGATGGAACGCTACGGTGATGGGCGTTGGTTCAGTCACTGGCCTAAGCAGTATGCAAAGCGTGAGGAAGCACAACTCAAACAGTTTGTTGCTCAAAACGAGCAGCAGGTCATGCAATGGAAAGTGCTGCAGTACTTTTTCTCCCAGCAGTGGGAAGCATTCAAAACCTATGTGCACAGCAAGGATATCCAGCTCGTAGGGGATGTTCCCATCTTTGTTGCTGCTGATAGTGCCGATACATGGAGCAATCTTCATTTGTTCAAGACAGATGAGCACGGCCTGTTCAGTGCTGTAAGCGGAGTTCCTCCAGATTTCTTCAGTGCTACCGGCCAGCTGTGGGGTAATCCTGTCTACGATTGGAGTGTCTTGGAAAAAGAGGGGTATGCGTGGTGGCTCAAACGTCTGGAGCGACTATTTTCCCTCACCGACATTCTTAGGATCGATCACTTTCGCGGTTTTGATGCCTACTATGAGATTCCCAGTGGTGAGAAGACTGCCCAGCGCGGTGAGTGGGTGAACGTGGATGGTGATGCCTTCTTCAAGGCCGTGCGAAAGCGCTTCGGGTCGGTACCCATCATCGCTGAAGATCTTGGCATCATGACTGATTCGGTGAAACAGCTTCGGGATGGCAATGACTTGCCTGGAATGAAGATTTTCCAATTTGGGTTCACCAGAGATAAAGATGGTATGCCAAACTACTATGATGACTTTTTGCCCCACAACTGGGGTGAAAACTTTGTGGTTTACACCGGTACCCATGACAACAACACTACCAATGGGTGGTTTGCGAGCTTGGGCAGAGAGGACAAGGACATTGTCCTCTCATACTTGGGCTGTGATGAGCATGACATGCTCTCTTGTATGCTTCGTACCCTGATGCTCAGTCATGCCCGCACTGCCATCATCCCGATGCAGGATGTCCTGGGAAAGGGTGAAGAGGCAAGGATGAACTATCCTTCCACCTGTAATGATCGAAACTGGAGTTGGCGCATGCTCAAGGATGCATGCACGGATGATAGTGCTTTCACGCTTGCCCATCTGGTGGAAATCTCAGCCAGAACGGGTAAACTAGGCTGACCTCTTTGCCCAAGGGCAGAGTTCATGTACCTTCCTTGTACAGGGCCGGGGCCATAAGGTCCCGGCCTTGTTCAACGCTCTTGGTTTTGTTACATTCGGTCTATGGAAGGCGTACACATCGGAACCTGTTCCTGGAAATATCCCTCCTGGGAAGGCCTTGTTTACACAAAGGCCAGCGAAGATGAGTACCTGGCCCAATATCAAAGAACCTATAGAACAGTTGAAATAGACCAATGGTTTTGGTCTTTGGGCAAGAGCAGTTATGGTCTTCCTGACAGCTCGGTGGTTGCATCGTATGACAAAGCAACCGACTCCTCCTTCCGATTTACCATCAAGTGTCCCAATACAATGACCCAGGTATTTGCTTATCGCAGCAATGATGAGCGAAACCGTTGGTTTCTTGATGCTGAGGTCTTCTACCAGTTCTTGGAGAGCCTTTCCCCACTTTTGCCGAAGGTCGGCTTGTTCATGTTCCAGTTTGAGTATTTCAACAAGCAAAAGATGGAGACGAAAGAGCTCTTCTTTGAGCAATTCTCACGCTTCATTTCGCTGCTTCCGGACTCTCTTCCCTACGGGCTTGAGATTCGCAACCCAGCATGGATAGATGCTTCCTACCTCAAGACCTTGGAAATGGTGCATGTGAGCCCTGTGCTGCTCTCAGGGTATTGGATGGATGACCTTGCCAAGACACTGGCTATGGTAAGCGAAACATCCATCACGCGTCTTTGTGTTCGCTTGCACGGTGATGATCGGTCGGGTATTGAAACGAAAACAGGCAGTAGGTGGGATGCGTTGGTACAATCCAAACAGTCAGAATTGGAAACCATTGCCCCGCTGCTGTTCAAGTTGGCAAAAGAGGGAAGGACCATCTTTGTCAATGTGAACAACCACTATGAGGGAAGTGCTCCGCTTACCATTGAGAAACTGGTTGCCTTGCTTACGGAAGAAGGAAGGAAAACCATATACGAATGAAGCACAGTATGCTAGCGTAGAGAGTAGGAAGGGAGGCTCTCATGCACAGAGTGGATGTCATCCTCACCCGCAACGATAGGAGATTGATTCTGTCTCTGGCTTTTCTTGCCATGCGTTGCCCTTCTTGTACCAGAAAAATTACGTCTATCTTCAGGAGGTCTGGATGAAAGCCAGGGTTGTCTATCTATCTCATGGGGGAGGGCCTCTTCCCCTGCTCGGAGATGCGTTGCATGCACATATGGTGAAGTTCCTCAAGCAATTGGGTACGACACTCCCGAGGCCAAAAGCCATCGTGGTGGTAAGCGCACATTGGGAGGAGGATATTCCCACCCTTACCAGTGCTGCCTACCCCCCGATGCTCTATGACTATTACGGATTCCCGCGTGATGCGTATACGATCAGCTACCCGGCAAGTGGTGACCCACTTTTGGCAGAGCGCATAGCCAAGCTGCTTGGGACTGCACATCTGGATGAAACACGAGGCTTCGACCACGGCATGTACGTTCCGCTTACCCTCTTGTATCCCGATGCTTCGATTCCTACCATTCAACTCTCCCTGCGCTCCTCTCTATCTGCAAAAGAGCACTATGAGATGGGAGAAGCTCTGCGTCCCCTCCTCGATGAAGAAATCCTATTCATCGGCTCAGGGTTCTCATTTCATAATATGCGCCAATTTTGGAAAGAGGACGATGAGCAGAATCATGCATTCCAAGAGTTCTTGATGGACACCTGTACCAAGCTGAAAGATGAGGAGCAGCGAAAGCGTGCACTTCTGGATTGGGAATCTGCTCCGTTTGCACGCTATTGCCACCCGCGCGAAGAGCATCTGCTTCCCTTGCATGTCTGCCAAGGTCTTGCCGGCGAGCAGGCGCAGTTGGTTTTTGACAGGCCGATTCTCAAACGAAAGTGTGTAGCCTTTCTGTGGAGCTGAAGATGAGACGACAGATTTTCCAAGTCGATGCCTTCACTACTGAACGCTTTTCAGGAAACCCTGCAGGGGTTGTCTATCCTTCTGATGGGTTGGAAGAGCATGAAATGATCCTGCTTGCCCGAGAGCTGGGCAACAGTGAAAGTGCCTTTATCATGAGCGACATGAAAACACTGCGCTTCTTCACTCCAAAGCAGGAAGTCCCCTTGTGCACCCATGCGACGGTGGCAAGCTATCACGTCATGGTGACATCCCTTGGCCTTCCCTATGGGCGGCATGTGATGCACTGCAAGGCAGGAGAGCTCTCTGTCGAAGTAACTGAGGATGGTACACACCCGCTCATATCAGTATCTCAGAAAGCTGTCGCCTATGGTCAGATTCTGGACAAGGACTCTCAATCCTTCCTGGAAAGAGCGATTGGGTTCTCTCTTGCTGATATCTCTCTTCCCATTCAATGGGTTTCAACCGGGAACCCCAAGATACTGGTTTCTTTGCAAAGCCTTTCCCAACTGAAAGCGCTCAACCCTGACAGACAGGCGCTGATAGCAGTGGGGAATAGGGTTGGATGTCCTGGATTCTATTTTTTCACTCTGGAAAAGACTGAAGAGGGTGTTGACGCCCATGCAAGGATGTTCAGCCCAGGATCAGGAGTGGATGAGGATCCTGTAACCGGCAATGCCGCAGGTGCGCTGGCAATGTACCTGCAGCGCTATGAGAAGATCGATGGAAGAAACACTCTGATGATTCGCCAGCAGGACAGCCTGGGAAGGTTTGGGTATATCCGTGTACGTATGGACGGTGAAATACCCACCATCACAGGCACCTCTGTTACGGTATGTGAAGGCTCGATGGATTGGTAACGAGGAGGCAACATATGAGCGAGGAGAGCCGATTCGCCAATGGCCAGGCAGAAACAATGCAGTCGGGGAACATCCTGACCCATTACTACAAGACCGGCATCGTAAAAAGCCAAGGTCCATTGAAAGAGAACCTGATGGACGGGCAGTGGCATTTCTATCGGGAGAATGGCACGCTTCACCAGGTGGGTACTTTCAAGAAAGGGGTGAAGCACGGACCTTGGGTTCGCTACAACAAGGTGGGAGCCGTGGAATATGAAGCCTTGTTTGAGGAGGGAAAGGAAGTGTCGAAACGGCTCTATCACTAGGGACTGAAGCTATCAAATTGCCCAAGTGGTGGTATACTTTCACTACTACACATGTCGACCGGAAAGGTCGATAAAAGGAGCGTATGATGAAACGAAATGGATTGAAGTTGCCTGTTCTGTTCATTCTGATTCTGTGCCTCATCGCAAGCTTTACCTTCGCACAACCGATGACCGAACTGCCGAGTGCAGAAAAGTTGGTCATCCTTGCTACGACCGACTTGCATGGAAATGTCTGGGGTTTCAGCTATGAGAACGACAAGGATACAACCAATACCGGCATGGCCAGGATTGCGTCGTATGTCGAGGAAGTCCGAAAGCAGGAACCCTATGTGGTCTTGGTTGACAATGGGGATACTATCCAAGGCAATATCATGACCGACGACCTCTACAACAAGCGCGAGGGTGAGCATCCGGTCATGAGGGCCATGAATCTGCTGGAATATGACAGCATGACATTAGGCAACCATGAGTTCAACTTCGGAGAGAATCTGATCAAGCGGATTCAGACCTTGGCGAATTTCCCGATTCTCTCGGCAAACCTTGCCCGTGTTGACGGAACGATGGCTGCGGTGCCGTATACCATCATCGAACGCGGTGGACTGCAGATTGGCATCATCGGACTGACCAACCCCAATGCACCCCGGTGGGACGGAGAGAAGACCGACCCATTCATCTATGCACCGGTAGGACCAGCTGCAAGAAGGGTTGTCGATATCATCAAGGACAAGACTGACATCATCATCGTCGTCAGCCATGTGGGAATCTATCCTGAGTACGACGAAGAGGGTGGCAGTGATGGGGCCAACTCCATATTGGCACTGTGCCCGGAAGTCGATGTGCTTATTGTGGGACACGACCATAATGCCATCAAGGAGATCCAGGGCACTACCGTCATCGGTGGGGCGCGCAATCTCGGACGTGAAGTGATCCGCATCGATCTTACCTTGGATGAGCAGAAGCGCATCATAGACCGCAAGATTGAATTGGTTGACATGGCAAACTATGAAAATAGCGACCTGATCCGTAAAAATGCTTTCATCGCCGAGGCTCACAAGGCTACCAGAGACTTTATCAGCGGTGGCGCTCCCTCAGCTGACGGAAAGAGCAGCGGTGGTATTTTCGGGAAGGCCGCAGTGAATTTCCAGCCTAAGAATGAGATCGCCGGTATTCCGGAAGGAAAGCTGCGTGACACTGCAGTCATGGATCTGATCAATGATGTGCAGCTGCTCAACAGTGGAGCGGATGTCTCTGCTGCAGCGCTCTTTGCCGATACCAGTGATATCCCTGCTGGGGACATCAATTACGGAACCATTTTCGGTATCTACAAGTATGACAATACCCTTTATCGTGTACCGGTCACCGGCAAGGAGTTGAAAGCCTACATGGAGTGGTCGGCTGCCTGCTACAACCAATGGGTGGAAGGTGATGTCTCAATCAGCTTCAATCCGGAGAAGCCTGGCTATCTGTATGATATGTTCAGCGGTGTTGACTATGAGATTGATCTTTCGAAGCCCGTCGGACAGAGAATCCGCAATGTCATGTTCAAGGGCAAGCCTCTTGCAGATGACCAGAAGCTGACGCTTGCAGTGAACAACTATCGCTACTCTTCAGCCTTGAAAGCCCAGAAACTCGTTGCAGGGACCAAGGAGTGGGAGAGCCCGAACTCAATTCGCGACATGCTGGTTGAGTACATCAAGAGCAAGGGCGTCATACAGCCGAAGGTTGACAACAACTGGAAGATTGTTGGGGTGAATCTTGCAAGTCCTTATCGCGACCAGTTGGTGAAGCTGGTCAACGAGGGCAAGCTTGAAGTCCCGTATGCCAAGGCTTTGAACGTCAACGAACTGAAAAAGCAAGGCGTCATCAAGTAACGACACAAAAGAGAAGGGGAGGTGGCCATGGCCACCTCCTCTTGCTATTGGTCAAAATCATCAAGATCTTTGTTCCTGCGTTTTCGCACACTTTCGGTGAGCAGATACTCTATCTGGCCATTGATGGACCGAAAATCATCCTCCGCCCATCGGGCCAACTCCTCCCACAGTGATGACGACAGACGCAGCAATACTTGTTTTTTGGCTTTTTCTTTTGCATCCATGCGTCATCCTTCCTATTCTAATAAATCGAACCGCTGTTTACGATCGGTTGGGCATCACGGTTGCCACACAAGACAACCAGCAGATTGCTCACCATGGCTGCCTTGCGTTCCTCATCAAGCTCAACCACGTTGTTACGGCTCAGCTGTTCCAGAGCCATTTCCACCATACCTACAGCCCCCTCAACAATTTTTTGTCGAGCGGCAATGATAGCAGAGGCTTGCTGGCGTTGCAAC
>JAAYQY010000281.1 GCA_012519125.1 Spirochaetales bacterium | reverse complement strand
CCCATTTTCTATTTCTTTGGGTCTGCCCCAGATTTCACTGTTTTCCTAATCCCACAGGTTTTTCCCAAGAGCCAAATTGTAAGGGAAGCATCTAGTAATGTTCTTGATAAATCACTATATTATCAGAATATGGATGCTGATGAACCCCTGTTGCAAATAATCTACTCCAATCAAGTGTTTCTCCGAGCGTATGCCTATCCCTTTCAGGATGAGGTGCGCTTCACCATCAGTTTGGAGAATGACGAATATGTGCTGGCAAGCGAGCAACTGAAGCCAGTCTTCTGCCCGTTCACCGGGAGGAGAAACAGCCGTGAGGTAGGGGATATGCAGCGATTGCAAGAGGGCATAAGCCTGAAACTCTCCAAAGGCAAGGAGCTCTCTTCCTGCTGCACGCTCAAAGGTTCTGTTCTCAGTTTGCATCTGGGTTCTTCCAGTGCAAGCTGGACATTTGCCTTCGATCCATCCACCGGTCTTGCCTCCTCTTCCCCTTCTTCCTAGGCTTTGTTCGTTTTCCAACCCTATCCTTGCAATATGAAATACATCGGCTATGATGAGAGAAAACAGGGAGAAGGGGCGTTTTCATGGAAGGACTTCAACGATGCATCGGAATTTTCACCGCCAGTTTGGATGACGAATACCAGTCGACTCTCTGGCACGCCATCGAACAGGAGGCCAAGAAGAGGAATCTGGGAACCATCTCCTTCATCGGTTCACGCCTGGGTTCCCCGATTGCCAGCGAAGCCTCCTCAAATCTTGCCTACCATCTGGCCGGAAGAGAGAATGTCGATGGGCTGATCATCATCGCCTCCTCACTGGCTTCCTATTTCACCACAGTCGACCTGAACAAGTTCTTTGCCCCCTGGTCCTCGCTGCCCAGGGTTTCCATAGGCATGCGAATGCAGGGAATGAGCGATATCACCGTTGAGGGGGAAGAGGACATTGCCGCAGTGGTGGAACATCTGATAACGGTGCACCACCGAAGCAAGTTTGCCATCCTCACCGGGCCAGAGACCCATGAGGAGTCGATCAGGCGGCTTTCTTCCTGCAGCCTAGTGTTGGAAGAGCACGGGATCGAGCTCGACAGGAGAATGGTCTTCAGCGGAACGTTCACCGACGTCTCGGGAAGGGAGACCGTAGCAGCTCTGGTAGAGCAGGGAATGGCCTTCGATGCATTGGTCTGCCTGAATGACTGGATGGCGCTCGGGGCCCTCGAAGAGCTCTCCAAGCGGGGCATCAAGGTACCGGATGAGGTTTCTGTTGTCGGGTACGACGGACATGACCCGTCCCGGTACGCGCTTCCTCCCCTTACCACCGTGGTGCAGCCTTTGCATGAGATGGGTATCATTGCCGTCGACATCTTGGACAGGATCATGGCTGGTGGGGAAGAGGAGCACATCACCCTTCCCTGTACCACCGTCATCCGTGAATCCTGTGGCTGCAATCCTCATATCAGTTACACTCCAGGCCTGCACGAGATGCCAAGCTACGCCAGCCCGAGTGAGCGTTTTGCAGTGCAAGACATCCTGCTTCTGGTTCGCCAGGGAAACTACCATCAGATGATAAGCCGGCTCAACCGGGCCCTCGATACCACAGCAGGGGAGAGTGGTTCGATGCATCGCTGGAACGAATATATCTCAGTTGTAGAGTACAAATCGAGTGTGGAAAGCGACTTGAGTCCCAAGACTCTGGGGATGCTCATGGCTGCCGCACGTGCTTTGATCGGGGATAAGATCGGGCGCTTCCAAGCGGCCAAACGCATAGCCACCGAGAACTCCTTCGATTCGCTGCGCAAAGTAAGCGCAATGCTCTCCGGTACCTTTGAACTGGATGAGTTTTTTGAGAATCTTCGCCTAAGCTTGAAGCTCTTTGGTCTTGATCATGGCTATCTTGTGCGTTTTACCCACACAAAAGGCAAGGTGCGGCTTCTGATGGCGATGGACCAAACGTCGCTGGCTGAGCAAACCTTTGATGCGATGGACATCCTTCCCCCCTCGTTGGGCACTGCATGGAAAGCCCAGCGCTGGGTGCTGTTGCCTCTGGTGTATCTGAAAGAGCCGCTTGGGTATTTGCTGGTTCCCTTCCGCAGGGTGATGCCGGCTCTCTACGATGTACTGCAGGAGCAGGTCTCCAGTACCCTCAAGGGGTCGCTTCTGCTCGCTCAGATTCGTGAGCATGAGAAGAACCTAGAAACCCAGGTTGCCCATCGTACGCGTGATCTCTCCAATGAGATCAAACGCAGGACCGAGCTGGAGAAGGAGGTCATGGAGATCTCCACCAAGACCATGGAGCGCATCGGCCAGGAGTTGCATGATGACCTGTGCCAGTACCTGCTTGGGGTCAGCCTGCTTGCATCCTCTGCAAAACAACACCTTGAGAATCATCAGGGAGTAAAACCGGAAGAGCTTGAGATGATCAGCATGCACCTGAACAAGGCCATCACGAAAGTGAAGACGATCAGCCGCGGTCTTATGCCGCTGGAGCTGGAGTCGCACAGCTTTTTGGAGCAGTTGGAAGCTTTGGTGGGAGACAGCCTCCGCCTGGCAAAAGTGGAGATTGACATCAATGTCGATCCCGAGCTCTGCATCTGTGACCCCATCGTTGAGCTGAACATCTTCCGCATCATCCAAGAGGCGCTTACCAACGCCATCAAGCACTCCAAGGCACAGCATATTGAGATATCCTCTTCCCGCAGTGTGGATGAGCATGCTCAGAACGTTTTGATTCTCTCAGTCAGTGACGATGGTACGGGGCTGCCACCCAAATTGCAGAAACAGGGCTTGGGGCTGAAAATCATGCATAATCGTGCAACCATGGCAAACGCCCTGCTGAAGATCGAGAGCAGTGATGAAGGCACCACGGTGCGCGTCATCCTCAAGGAGTAGTGCATGAATCACACGGTTCGGTTTCTGATAGTGGATGACCATCCGCTCTTCCGTCAGGGTTTGGTCAGCGTCATCGAGAATGTGCGTTCCTATAAGGTGGCTGCCCAAGCAACCACCATTGCCGAGGCGCTGACCCAGCTTGAGCAGGTGCAGGTCCAGATGGCTCTCATCGATATCTCTCTGCAGCAGGAGAATGGGCTTGAACTGGTAAAGACGCTCAAGGCAACCAGGCCGGAGATCCAATGCATTGTGGTCTCCATGTATGACGAGATCATCTATGCATCCAGCGCCCTGAAGGCAGGGGCACGCGGGTATATCATGAAGCAAGAGGCTGCGTCGAGCCTGCTCGATGCCATCGCCTTGGTGCTCAAGGGAAAAGTGTACCTCTCCCCACCCATGCGCGAGCGCATGCTCGATACCCTGTTGCAGCCTGAGGCCAACGATGAGATTGAGGCAGTGAAGCTGCTCAGTCTCCGTGAGATGGAGGTGCTCCGTCTTTTGGGGCAGGGCTTTGGGGTCTCTGAGATTGGCCAGACGCTCAACCTTTCGGTGAAAACCAT
>JAAYQY010000280.1 GCA_012519125.1 Spirochaetales bacterium | reverse complement strand
ACCCTCTGGACTGCACTGCTGAAGCACAACAAGGTCAGCTCGATCACGGTATTCAACTTCCTGATTCCCGTGGTGGGGACCCTGCTCAGTGCCTTGGTTCTGGGCGAATCGATTCTGCGCCTGCAGTATCTGATCGCCCTTCCCGTGGTTGTCCTGGGCATCGTACTGGTCACTTACTCCAGCTCGAAGGAGCCGGTGTAGAGTCGCCAGTACTGTCCCTTTTCCTCCATCAAGGCCTTGTGTGTGCCTCGTTCTATGATTCTTCCATCCTCAAGCACCATGATCACATCAGCATTCCTGATGGTAGAGAGGCGGTGTGCTATCACAAAGACCGTTCTTCCTTCCATCAGGGCGTCCATCCCTTTCTGGACTACTTCCTCAGTGTGCGTGTCGATGCTGCTGGTTGCCTCATCGAGGATGAGAACCGGAGGATCTGCAACCAGGGCACGGGCAATGGAGATGAGCTGACGCTGACCCTGGGAGAGTGAAGCCCCATCACTGCTGAGATCGGTCAGGTACCCTTGCGGGAGGTGGGAGATGAAGGTGTCAGCATTCGAGAGCCTGGCAGCTTCGAATACCTCCTCGTCAGTGGCATCGAGGCGTCCGTAGCGGATGTTCTCCAGTACTGTTGCACTGAAGAGATGCACATCTTGAAGCACCACCCCAAGCGAACGCCGTAGATCGTCCTTCCGTATCCGGTTGATATTGATGCCATCATAGCGGATCTTTCCGTCAGCCAGATCATAGAAGCGGTTGATGAGATTGGTGATGGTTGTCTTGCCAGCCCCAGTGGCTCCAACGAGGGCGATTTTCTGCCCAGGTTGTGCTTCGATGGAGATGTTCTTGAGCACCAACGTATCCGGAACATACCCGAAGTCGACCTCGTGCAGGGCAACATGCCCCTCGAGAGGGGTGAGCTTGCCGGTTCTTCCATCCTTCCATGCCCAGCGTTCAGTACGCTCTTCTGTTTCTTGCCCCGCTTCGGTGACATTGACCAAGGTGGCACTCCCTTCATCAACCTCCTTCTGCTCATCGAGCAGGGCGAAGATGCGCTTGGTTCCTGCCAGTGCCATCGCAACCGAGTTGAGCTGGCTGGCCATCTGGTTGATCGGCATGTTGATCGTTCTGCTGAGCTGCAAAAAGGATGCTATGGCACCCAACGTCAGGGCTCCGATTCCTGAGAGTGCAAAGAACCCGCCGACGATGGCTACCACCACATACTGGATGTAGCTGATGTTGCCCATGATGGGCATGAGGATGTTGGCAAAGCGGTGTGCATTGAAGGCATCGCCGGCCAGCTCCTCATTGAGCACGTCGAACTGCTGCTTTGCTTTCTGCTCGTGGGTAAACACCTTGATGACCTTCTGTCCGTTGATCATCTCCTCGATGTAGCCGTTGGTCTTGCCCAACGTCTTTTGTTGGGCGATGAAGTAGGAACCGCTCTTTCGAGCAACACGGGAGGAGATGCTGAGCATTGCCGTCAACGATACCAGTACCACAATCGTCAGCTGCCAGCTGGTTGTCAGCATGGCCAAGAAGATGGCAATGACAGTGACGATGGAACTGAGAAAGTTGGGTATCGACTGGGTGACCATCTGCCTGAGGGTGTCCGCATCGTTGGTGTACAGACTCATCAGATCGCCATGGGATCGGGTATCGAAGTATTTGATCGGAAGGCTCTGCATGTGGCTGAACATCGCATCGCGAATGGTCTTCAGGGTTCCTTGGGCGATGGTGATCATCAGGCGGTTGGAGAGATAGGTTGCAATGACACCGCTTGCATAGATGAGCAGCATGATAAACAGAGCTCCAAGCAGCGGTGCAAAGGAGACAGCTCCTGTCTTCGAGGCCAGGGGTGTGATGTAGGAGTCGATGAGAATCCGTAAAAAGAGAGATCCCGCCACTGATGCCAGCGCACTGAAGAGGATGCACACAAAGACGACAAGCAGTCTCACCTTGTACGGTCCAAGGATGTAGGAGAAGAGACGCTTGAGGGTGGAGAGGTCAAGCTTGGGTTTCTTTGCAGTACCTTTTTTCATGCCTGTTCCTCCTTGCGCAACTGTCGCTCAAACATGTGCCCGTACCGGGGTCAGGTGGCGAGCAGCTCTTCATGCGTTCCCATCGCCTGGATCTTCCCATCGTCAAGCATGATGATCAGGTCGCTGTCCATCACTGAGCTTATCCGTTGGGCAATGATGATCTTGGTTGTCTGTTGCAACTCCTTTTTGAGCCCTTCACGGATCTTGGAATCCGTTTTGGTATCGACGGCACTGGTTGAGTCGTCAAGGATGAGTACCTTCGGCTTTTTCAAGAGAGCCCGGGCTATGCAGAGACGCTGTTTCTGTCCTCCCGAAAGATTTGAGCCATCCTGCTCAAGGTACGTTTTGTACCCGAGGGGGAAGCTTTCGATGAAGCTCTCTGCCTGGGCAATGCGACATGCCCATCTCAACTCCTCTTCACTTGCGTCCTCATTGCCCCATCGGAGGTTCTCCTCGATCGTGCCGCTGAACAGGACATTTTTCTGCAGGACCATTCCCACCTCTTTTCTCAGGCTTTCGAGGGAGTAGGAACGGACATCTTCCCCACCGACCTTGACCGAACCGTTGTCCACATCATAGAGGCGGGGAATGAGCTGGACGAGAGATGTTTTTGCACTGCCGGTAGGACCGAGGATACCCACCGTATACCCGCTGGGTATGTTCAGGTTTACATCGAAGAGACAGCGCTTGTCCTCTGTCTTGGTGTAGCTGAAATCGACGTGATCGAAGCTGACCGACCCGTCCTTCACGACGGTCTTCGGTGATGCTTGCTCCACCAGGTCGAGTTTTTCACCAAGGACTTCCTCAATCCTCTGGGCGCTGGCC
Source organism: Spirochaetales bacterium (assembly GCA_012519125.1). Taxonomy (GTDB): domain Bacteria; phylum Spirochaetota; class Spirochaetia; order Sphaerochaetales; family Sphaerochaetaceae; genus Sphaerochaeta. Next base: position 10,369 of record JAAYQY010000280.1, on the reverse strand, counting down.
TTGCTGATGGTGAGCATGACGAAGACCATGGAAAGCATCATCAGGCTCATCAGGATCTGGGAGGTGTAGGTGATGAAGCTCATGAGCTGGCCGGTGGTCATGGAGGAGGAGACGATCAGGCGGGCTCCGATGTAGCTGATGGCGAGAATGCAAAGGTACATCGTACCCTGCATCAGGGGGCTGTTGAAAGCAACAATTTTCTCCGCCTTGCTGAAGTCTTGGAAAATCTCTTGTGAGACTGAGCCGAACTTCTTGATCTCATGCTGTTCCCGCACAAAGGATTTCACCACCCTTACGGCACGGATATTCTCCTGCACTACCGTGTTGAGCTTGTCATAGGTCTTGAACACCCGGGTAAAGATGGGGTAGGCAGCCCTGATGAGGAAGAAGAGCCCGACAGCGAGCAAGGGGATGGCCACCAGATAAACAAGGCTGAGGGTGTTGTTGATGGTGAAGGCCATGAAGAAGCTGAAAACCAGCATGACCGGACTTCTGACTGCGATGCGGGTGAGCATCTGATAAGCATGCTGGACGTTCGTCACATCGGTGGTGAGTCTGGTTACCAATGAGGATGTGGAGAAGCGGTCGATGTTGGCGAAGGAGAAGTCTTGTACAGCATAGTACAAGCCCCTACGGACATTCTTGGCAAAGCCGGTGGAGGCTTTTGCCGCAAAGTGACCGGCCAATACCCCAAAGAGCAGGGCGATCGAGGCGCAGAGCAGCAAAAGAGCTCCCCACTTTATGATTTCGGAAAGATTTCCTGCATCGATGCCGCGATCGAGCAGAAAAGCCATGAGGAAGGGGATGGTGACATCCATGACGACCTCAAGCACAACAAAGAGGATGGTAAGGAAGGTGGGGCGCTTATGTTCCCCGACTTGCTTTCGTAAGTGTTTCAGCATCTGTAGGTTTCCAAAGTGGTTTTCAGTTTCTCGGTGATGGCGAAGAACTGCTCAAGCTCCTCGTCGGAAAGGGCTTTCCTGAGGGTCGCCTCGAAGGAGTTGACCAGCATCAGATGCTCGTTGCAGAGGGCCTTTGCAGCATCGGTGAGAATCACCCGTTTCTGTCGCTTGTCCTGGGGATCTTCGACCCGTTTCAATAAGCCCTCACTCTCCATCCCTGACAAGATGTTGGTCATGGTGGAGCGCCTGATGCCCAGATGCTGCTGCAGTACTGCCTGTTGTACTTCCTGGACGTTGTGGTGGGCAAAATAGCCTAAAAGATGGCTGCGCACCGCTGTTGCAGCACAGCTTTGCTCATCCCGAAGCTGTCTGGCAAGGGCCCGAGAGAGAAGGTGTGAGAGGGTTTTTATCGTCAATCCAATGCGGGGTGTATCATCCATGTATGTGTTTCCAATTGTTAGGTTGCTAACGATAATACTGAAAATACACGATGAAGGCAACTCCCCATCAAAGAAGAAATGTGAAGAAAAGCAGAGGCCCCGAATGGGGCCCCTTTGCACTAGAAGAGCTGGGAGTAGGCTTTGAGCACTTCATCGCCCTCACAGCCGTTGAGTACCTTGGTCGCCAAGACCTTGCCCAGTTGGACTCCTTCTTGGTCGAAGCTGTTCAGGTTCCAGACAAAACCTTGGAACATCACCTTGTTCTCATAGTGAGAGAGCAGTGCCCCAAGCGTTCTTGCATCCAAGCGCTTGGCAAAGAGCAAGCTGGAGGGCCTGCCCCCGGGAAAGCGCTTGTTCGGGTTTGAGTCATCTTTTCCTTGAGCGAATGCGACGATTTGGGCAACAAGGTTCGCATTGAGCTTGGTCTGGCTGGTCGAGTCTTCGACAACCACATCTTTCAGGTATTGTGACTCCGAAAAGCCGATGAACTGCAGGGGGATGATGTCCGTCCCTTGGTGCAGAAGCTGGTAGAAGGAGTGTTGGCCGTTGGTGCCGGGCTCGCCGAAGATTACCGGTCCGGTTGGGTAGGAGAGAGCCTGCCCATCTCGGTTCACCTGCTTGCCGTTGCTCTCCATGTCCAACTGCTGCAAATGGGCCGGGAACCGGCTCAGTGCCTGGGAGTAGGGAAGGATGGCGGTGGTGGGACATGAGAGGACATTGCGCAGATATACCCCGATGAGGGCATCAAGCAGAGCGGCATTTTCTGTCACCTTCGTATTGAGAGCGAGCAGATCAGCCTCGTGAGCTCCTGCAAGCAAATCGTTGAAGACCTCAAAGCCGAAGGCGAGCGAGAGAATTACCCCACCGACAGCACTGGTGCTGCTGTAACGGCCGCCGATGTAGTCGTCGATGAAAAACGCATCGAGCATCGAGGAAGATGAAGCGAGAGGGCTGGTTTTGCTGGTGACCGCTACCATGTGCTTGTCAGCATCGATGCCACTGATGTTGCTAGCCTTGATGGCTTCCAAGACCAGATCACGGTTGGTGAGGGTTTCCAATGTTGTTCCGCTCTTGGAGACAAGGATGAAGAGTGTTCTCTCCAGGTCAAGTCGACTGATGACTGCCTGGGCATCGTCGGGATCGACGTTGCTGATGAACTGTGCATCAAGGGTTTCAACCTGCTGTTCCTCGCACCAACCTTTCAGGGCAAGATACAAGGCTCTCGGGCCGAGGTCGCTGCCACCGATGCCTATCTGCACCACGGTATTGAAGCGTTTGCCGGTGGAGCCGAGGATAGCTCCGTTTCGTACGTCATCTGAGAATCTTTTGATCTTTTCCAGCTGCTGTTGGTAGAAGGAGAATTTGTCTTCCCCATCTGCAACCACATCCTTACCGACCTTGCCTCGGGTGAGGTGGTGCAGCACAAGGCGCTTTTCACCGGTGTTCATCACCTCGCCATTGACGACGGCATGATATTTTTCGATCAGGCCCAACTCATCGCTGAGCTCTTGCATCAGATCCAGATGATCCTTTCCGATTGGCATGGCAGCATACTGATAGGCGAGCCCTCCTCCTGCAGAAACCAGGAAGGATTTGATTCGCTTCGCATCCAGCACCTGCTGGATCTGTACTGGATCACACTGGCTGAGTTTGGCAAACGCTGTGCATTGGTCGAGATTCTTGTATGTCATGATTCTTCTCCTCAGGGTACACAAAAGCCCCCCCATTGTAGGCGGAGGGGCGTTGGTGTGCAAGCAGTGTTACTCCTCGATGTCGGGGATGCGGGTCTTGAAACTCTCTTGCAGGTCTTCCTTGCTCATACCCTCGCGGAGGATGACAAAGATGGTGTCATCACCTGCGAGTGTTCCGAGGATTTCCGGAATGGCCAGCACATCCAAGGCAATACCGACTGAGTTTGCATGTCCAGGTCGGGTCTTGATGACGCCGAAGTTGCCGGAAAACTCGATGGAGAGGATACCTCTTCGGACGTCCTGGATATAGCTCTTCTCCGACTCGCTGATGAGGTCGTTCTCAGGGAGACTGTAGTAGTATCCCGACCAACCATCGGAGATCTTGCCCACCTTGAGCATCTTCAGATCTCTCGAAAGCGTGGCCTGGGTGACCGAGTATCCTTCGTTTCTGAGCATCTCAAGCAGGGTGTCCTGGTTGTCGATTCTGTTGTTCTTGATTAATTCCTTGACCACCGCCAACCGGTTGTGTCGTTCCCTCATGGTTTGGATTCTCCTGGAATGGAATATTTATGCGATTTACACGAATAAAGATACAGTACTATCGAAACCATTGCAAGCTTCAAGGCTAGATATTTGTCCAACTCTTGACCTCAGGCCTCCCTTGTAGCAGACTACAGCATGATCGGTATTGGAGGAGGTTCCTATGACAATCGTGTATATTCTTTTGGCTCTAGTGGTGCTGCTCGGCCTCTATGTGGTGAGTGTCTACAACAGGTATGTCCGTCTGCGAAACCAGAGTGAGGAAGCGGAAAGCGCCATTGACGCACATCTGAAGCAACGCTACGACCTGGTGCCCAACCTGGTGGAGACCGTCAAAGGGTACGCCAAGCATGAGGAAAAGACGTTCACCAGTGTCATTGAGGCACGCAACAAGGCGATGGGCGCTACCACCATGGTGGACAAGGACAATGCCGACAAAGCCTTCAGCTCCACGCTCAAATCGCTGTTCGCACTCAGCGAAGCATATCCCGATCTCAAGGCGAACCAAGGCTTTCTGGACCTTCAGGCCCAGCTGCAGAAGCTTGAGGAACAGCTGCTCAATGCCCGCAAGTACTACAATGCGATCATCAAGCAACTGAACACCATCTGTGAGGTCTTCCCCTCATCCCTGGTTGCTGCGATGGTGCACTTTTCCAAGAAGCCCTATCTTTCCATCGAAGAAGAAGCCCGTGCCCGTGTCGAGGTTAAGTTTTGATGAAAAAATCAGCCCTGCTTGTCATCCTGCTTGTCATCTTGCTTGCATCTCTTGGTGCAGAGGACTATGTGTTTGAGTCCTATCACCTAGAAATGGAAGCGAATCTTGAGAACAGCTATGTGGTTGGAGAGACGATTGTAGCCAACTTCTCCACACCGAGGCACGGTATCTTTCGTGAGATACCAATCCGCTTCGGCAGGCAGAAGGTGAAAATCAGGGACCTGAAGGCGAACGAACCGATCAAGGAGGACTCAGTGTCCTCGGACTACGTCACCTTCCGTCTTGGTTCTGAGAACCGGACGGTAACCGGCCTGAAGGAGTATCAGATTTCCTACACCTATGCCATCGGTGACGATCGAAACGATGAGTACGATGAGTTTTACTACAATCTGCTTGGTCCCGGTTGGCAGGCTCCGATCAAGGAGTTCACCTTCCGCGTAACGTTTCCCAAGCCGATCGACCCCTCGATGGTCTTCCTTACCGGAGGAATTTACGGTTCAACAGCCCAACGGGGGAGCTTCACGGTCAGCTCTGACGGGAGGACCGTCAGCGGAAAGGCCACCGACATGCAGGTTGGTGAAGCCCTGACGCTCAGGGTACAGATGGAAAGCGGATACTTCTCTGAAGTGAAGCCGTTTGTGGATTACACAATCCCGGCCTCCGTGCTTGCTCTGCTGATTGCCTTGGCAGCATCGGTGCATGCAACCATGATTTTCCGCAAGTATGGACGCGATGATGTCTTTGTGCCTGTTGTTCGCTTTGAGCCGCCTGAGAATCTTTCCCCCTTGGAAGTCGGCTATCTCGCCGATGGGTCGGTGGACAACAAGGATATGACGAGCATGCTCTTCTACTGGGCGGACAAGGGCCTCATCTCCATTGAGGAGAAGGGTCGCAAGGACTTTGTATTTACCAAGCTTTTGGAGTGTCCTACCTCCAAGAAGCATGAGAAGAACTTGTTCAATGGCTTCTTTGCCTGCGGAGATGGAAATCAGGTCACCCTCAAGCAGCTGGAAAGCGGAAAGTTTGGTGATGCCCTGGGCAAAGCCCGCACCGAGGTGGTTGCCTACTTCAAGGGAGAACGCAAGCTGCAGGACAGCAAGGCAGAGAAGATGCGAGCGGTGGGTATTCTCTACGGTGCCCTGGCCTCGGTTCTGCTTGCCATCGGTTCCAGCATCACCCTGATTGAGGGGGAGGCGATGGTGCTGATGATCATCGGTATCTTCAGTGTAGGGTTTTCAGCCTTGGCTGCAAGCCGTCTGGTTGCCGTATGGGAGATGAGCTCAGCAATCAAAAAGGGTTTAAAGTTCTTTGGTCTGGCCCTGTATGCCTTGGTGATGACCCTCATTGCCTTCTTCTTTGAAGCATATGTTCTGGAGCATGGGATGTTCTTTTCCCTCGTCATCTCCCTTGCCTTGGTTCTGATTCCGGTCTATCTCGGCTTCTTGGCCATTGTCACCGGGAAGCGCAGTGCCTATGCACAGAAGAGGTTGGAAGAGATTGTCGGCTATCGGGATTTCATCAGCAAAGTGGAAATTGACAAGCTGAAATTGATGATCGATAGCGATCCCCAGCTTTTCTACCATGTCTTGGGGTATGCAATTGTTCTTGGACTGGAGGATGTGTGGGCGAAGAAATTCTCCAAGATAAGTTTTGCCGAGCCGAGTTGGTATGTGGGCAGCCGTCCTGTCCGGGATGCACTCTTTTACAGTGCGCTCTCCCATCGCCTCGGATCGGCTGTGGTTGAGAAGGCGGTCTATACCCAGGCAAAGAGCGGCTCTCGTTCACCAATAGGCTCCTCATTTGGTTCCAGTGGTTTCAGTGGAGGTGGCTTCGGCGGTGGCGGCGGTGGTGCATGGTAACAGCACAAAGCATCAAGGCCGGGCTCTACCAGCACTTCAAGGGAGGCCTGTATGAGGTTCTTGAGTGCGTGGTCAACAGTGAGAGCCTTGAGTCGATGGTCCTCTACCGACCGGTAGGTTCGCCCACGCTCTGGGTTCGTCCTTACGCCATGTTCTTCGAGGAAGTTGAGCAGGAAGGCAAGAGAGTCCCACGCTTCCGGTTTCTTTCCGAACACGTCCAGTGATACAGAAAAACGGAGCCGAAAGGCTCCGTTCCCGTTACTGAATCATGGGTTGTATGGTTAGTTGCGATAGTTTCCGTGCATCGGCCGGGGCTTTGCAATCGCTTCGTTCACACGAAGATTGCGCCCACCGAAATCCTTGCCATCAAGCTGGGAAATTGCGGCGTCGGCTGCTGCATCCTCCTCCATTTCCACGAATGCAAACCCCTTGGGGCGGCGTGTTTCGCGGTCAATGATGATATTGGCACTCAAAACGGTGCCGTACTGTGCGAACAGGTCCCGAAGTTCTTCTTCGGAAGTGTTGTAACTCATGTTTCCAACATAAATTTTCTTTGCCATTCAAAGCATCCTTCACAGGCTCAGCCTGTATTGCAATATTGCTTCATGTGGCGCAGTCTTGAACTCTTACCTGTCTGCGGGAGCGATTCAGTAACGCACGCGTGCGAACATTTAGGAATTACGTACCAGCTGCAACACAAAATCGAAAGCACTTGAACGGTAGCACGCGCCCAATGGGCTGTCAATTCTCCGCCCTGCCTAAAAGCTGGTGGTTTTTCTTGCCTCTAGGCAGGGGCTTTTACTCTTGCATTTCTTAAACATTCTTTGCATGATGTCGAACATGAACAGCAACATACTCGGATTAATCATTTCGTTTCCCTTTTTGGCAGTGGTAATAGCAGTAGGAATTTTGCTCAAGCGTCTCTTTTCGATTTCCAGTGAATCGATGCGCAAATTCATCCATATAGGGGTATCCAATTGGTGGTTCATTGAGGTGAACTACTTCACCTCTCTCGGCTATGCCCTGCTTGGACCGATTGCCTTCATCATTCTCAACAGCCTCTTTACTTTTCTTGGGTGGGGCAAAAGTCTGGGAATGGATGACAAGAAGCGCAATTATGGATTGATATATTTTCCCATCACCTTGCTGATTTTGGTGATCTTGCAGTTCCAAGGCGTTGTCTCTTCGCTTTCCTGTACGATTTCGGTCATGATCATGGGCTACGGGGACGGCCTTGCCGCACTCATCGGAGCAAAATGGGGCAAGCGGAAACTTCCCCTCTCCTTTGCATCCAAGTCTTATCTGGGGAGCCTGGTCATGGCTGTGGTGAGTTTCATCGTCACCTTCATCGGCCTGGTTGCGTTCACCAGTGTCGGCCTGCCCACCGTGGTGCTGGTTTCTCTGGTGGTCGGCCTCTTGTGCAGTGCAGCTGAAGCAGTCACACCCTTCGGCTTGGACAACATCACCGTCCCGTTCTTGGCCCTGCTGGTCCTTGAGGTACTGCTATGAGCAGGTATGCCAACCTGGTAGAGCCCAACGGATCGCTCGCTTCGCTCTTCAATCAGGTGTTTTTCTCCCTGCCGTTTGCATTCTGGGCCTTGGCTCTCATCATGCTTGTGGTGTCAGGAGCATCCTACCGCAGCAAACAACTGACGTTAGGTGGTGCTGTTGCCGCTTTTCTGGTTGGATTCATCCCAACCTATGTTCTGGGCTTTGGCGCACTTGCAACCCTTTTGCTCTTCTTCATCGCCGCTGGTGTCCTGGGTAAGATTGCAAAGCGCATCGGCACCTTTGATGTCATGAAGATCCAAAAGAAGGGGGGGACCCGTGATGCTGTTCAGGTGTATGCGAATGGGTTTATGGCCTTGCTTGCAGGGCTTCTGTACGCACTGAATCCCTCCATACCATTCTTGGTGATGTTCGGCTCAGCTGTCGGTGAGGCAGCAAGTGATACGTTTGCAAGTGAGGTAGGCATTCTCTCCAAGACAAAACCGGTCTCCATCATCACCGGAAGACCAATGACTCCCGGCCTGAGTGGGGCTGTCAGCCCGCTCGGACTCGCCTCCGGCTTGTTGGGAGCGGTGCTTATCGGGCTCTGTTTCTGGGGTTGTTTTCTTCCCATTACGCCAAAAAGTGCCGCCTATGCATCGGTGGTTGCCCTCAGCTCGTTCTTCGGTTGTCTCATCGACAGTGTGCTGGGAGCCACCTTGCAGGCCCATTACTACGATGAGGTCAATGACCGTATCACTGAACGCTCCGAGGTGGATGGGCGCACGCTTCCGCTCGAGCGGGGTATCCGTTGGATTGACAACGACATGGTGAACTTTATGAGCAATGTGATTGCCGCGGTATTCGGCATGTCCATGAGCCTCTTGGTTGGTTAAGTTGCATTTTCCCCTTGCTTCTTGGCGAGTTTATTTGTATGTTACATCACGGTGGACCCGAGAAGGGTCTGCTATGTGTTATCGCACCACATATTCTTTAAGTGAGGATATTTAGTATGGCAAAACAATTGCAGTTCAGTGAAGAGGCACGCAAGTCATTGGTGACTGGTGTCGAGAAGATCTCCCGCGCAGTCATGTCGACGCTTGGCCCGAAGGGACGCTTGGTCGTCCTTGACAAGAAGTTCGGCGCTCCCACCGTAACGAAGGACGGTGTATCCGTAGCTCGTGAGATTGAGCTTGAGGATCCGTTTGAAAACATGGGTGCACAGCTTCTGAAGGAAGTCGCCACCAAGACCAATGATGTCGCCGGAGACGGTACCACCACCGCTACCGTTCTTGCTTGGTCCATCACCAAGGAGGGTATGAAGAGTGTTGCTGCCGGAGTGAACCCGATGGGCATCCGCCGTGGCATTGACAAGGCCGTCGCAGATGCGGTAGTCGAGATCAAGAAGCAGGCAAAGATGATCAAGGACAAGGAAGAGATCTCACAGGTAGCTTCCATCAGTGCCAACAACGACCGCACCATCGGCGATGAGATCGCCAATGCAATGGAGAAGGTCGGCTTGGATGGTGTCATCACCGTTGAGGAGTCCAAGACCATCGAGACCACCACCGACTTCGTTGAGGGAATGCAGTTCGACCGCGGCTATCTGTCCGCGTATTTCTGCAACAACCGCGACACCATGACCGCAGTGCTCGATGACCCGTTCATCCTTATTTATGACAAGAAGATTTCCAATATGAAGGAACTTCTGCCGATCCTGGAGAAGATTGCCCAGTCCAGCAAGCCGCTGCTCATCATTGCAGAGGATGTGGATGGTGAGGCTCTCGCTACCTTGGTCGTCAACAGCGTCCGCGGTATCCTGAATGTCGTTGCCGTCAAGGCTCCCGGCTTCGGTGACCGCCGCAAGGCTATGCTCGAGGATATCGCCATCCTTACCGGAGGCGAGGTGATCAGCGAAGAGCTTGGCCTGAAGCTTGAGAACGCAGACCTGTCCCAGCTTGGTAGGGCCAAGAGCGTGAAGGTGGAGAAGGAAAACACCACCATCATCAATGGCAACGGAAAGGCGAGCGACATCAAGGATCGCATTGCCCAGATCAAGGTCCAGATCGGTGATACCACCAGTGATTACGACCGCGAGAAGCTTCAGGAGAGACTGGCAAAGCTTGCCGGTGGTGTTGCAGTGCTGAATGTGGGTGCTGCCACCGAAGTTGAGCTGAAGGAGAAGAAGCACCGGGTCGAGGACGCCTTGAGCGCAACCCGTGCTGCCATCGAAGAGGGTGTCATCCCCGGCGGTGGTGTTGCTCTTGTCCAGGCTGCCCAGACTCTGGAGAAGACTGACCTGAGCAAGATGACCGAAGATGAGAAAGTCGGATACAAGATTGTACGCCGCGCCCTTGAGGAGCCTATCCGCCAGATTGCGGAGAACGCAGGTCTCGACGGTTCGCTCATTGCCGACAAGTGCAAGCACGAGAAGGCCGGCACCGGTTTTGATGCCGAAAACTTCAAGTGGGTCAACATGTTCGAAAGCGGAATCATCGATCCGGTGAAGGTAACACGCAGTGCTCTGCAGAATGCAGCGTCCATTGCATCCCTGATCCTGACCACTGAATGCGCCATCACCGATATTCCTGCTCCCCAAGCTCCCCCCATGGGAGGAGGGGCCGAAGGAATGGGCGGAATGATGTAACGATTTGAGCTTTGAGCGGGGGCCGCAGTGTTGCGGCCCCTCTTTCCGTATAGAGCACCGAAATATGGTAAAACTTGACTACCATGT
>JAAYQY010000279.1 GCA_012519125.1 Spirochaetales bacterium | reverse complement strand
GCTTTGCAATGGAATTCTCTGCATCATAGGTACGCACAAACAAGGTGGAAATTCGTTCTCCTGGTGTATAGCGCAATGACTCTTTGTGAATACGCTTTCCATCAAGGCAAATCAGATACTCATACCGAATTCCTTCGATAAAGAACACCAGGCTGAAGGTTCCTGGCTCATTACGAGTGTTTGCATCCAGCAAGAATGGAGTGAATCCTGTTTCTTCATCCTTGGTGGAAGGGCCATGTACCACGAGGTCCCTCAGAAACTGAAGAGCAAGCAGAATGTTTGATTTTCCGGAGGCATTGTATCCGTACAGCACACAAAACTTCAGCAGTCGCACATTGGGATTGATTTCAGTCACCAAGTACTCATCCGATCCCGTGTGGATTTTGTTGTTTGCACGGAAACTCAGGGTCTGCTTTGTCTTGATGGAAAGGAAGTTTTCTACGGAAAATTCTTGAATCATGATTTTATTCCTTCTAAACGTAGGAATGCTACGGATATGTTGATTATAAGCAACATAAACGGAAATATCAAGAAAAATGATGCGGTGCGAAAAACTGTATTTTCATTCAGTCGATACCTAAAGGAACTTCCTGAAGATATCAGCTCAGTACCGGGGCAGAAGCAATCGCTCCACGGTACTTGGCCTCATAGTTCAGCCAATAGGAAGCGGGTACTACGCCAAGGACCTTCTCAAGTCCCAAAGCCATTTCCTCGGTCAGTCTGCTTGAGCCGAAGAGTACTTGGTCAAACTGATCTATGCTGATTCCTGTTTTCAAGGAGAGTTCTTCTTTTGTGATGGAATATGCATCCAGGTACTCCTTGACCACCTTTCCTGTGGGAACGTCAGCCAGAAAGCTATGCATCACAATCCTCCTTGACGATTATTCGGTGAAATCTTCTGTTTGCAGTTGTCTGTTGCTTATCATTGCGTGGGCGACATATGTTGAAACAAGATTCAGCCTGTATGCTTGTACTCATGGTAAGATACTGTGCCTGATAGGTCAACAATTCCCCCCTTCCCATGTTCCACTTGAAACCGATGGGAATGTGGTTCGATCCATGCGATACTGTATCGAACAAACACGAGCCTTGGACAAGGTACTCCTGCGTGTTTTGGGAGATGGATAGGTATGAAAGCATTGGTTCTGGAACAGCAGATGAAGCTCTCGCTCAGAGACTTTGGAATAGAAGAGACATTGGGTGACACTGATGTGGAAATTGCCATCAAGCGCGTAGGCGTGTGTGGCAGCGACATCCACTACTACACCAATGGAAAGATCGGGCCCTTCGTCGTCAAGGAGCCCATGATCCTTGGCCACGAAGGGGCGGGAGTCATTACCCGCTTAGGTGCGAATGTGAAACACCTGAAGGTGGGTGATAGGGTATGTATGGAACCCGGCATTCCCATGAGCTTCTCCAAGAGTATGAAAGAAGGGCACTACAACCTGGATCCGGATGTACGGTTCTGGGCAACCCCACCCATTCATGGCATCACCCGCGAGTCGGTCATTCATCCGGCAGGATTCACCTATAAGCTTCCCGACAACGTCTCCTTGGCAGAAGGCGCCATGGTAGAACCCTTGGCCATCGGCTTTCAGGCCATCCACAAGGCTCAGATCTTCAGCGGCGACACCGCCGTAGTCACCGGTGCCGGAACCATTGGGCTGATGATCGTCCTTGCGGCCCTGACACAGGGG
>JAAYQY010000278.1 GCA_012519125.1 Spirochaetales bacterium | reverse complement strand
GGTTACTGTTCAGACATCCAGGTGTTCCTTGACCTCGATGATGAGGGTCGGGAAGTCTGTACAGTCGAGGACAATGGACGCGGCATTCCGGTCGACCAACATCCTACGGAGAAGAAGAGCTCCCTGGAGATCGCCCTTACCCAACTGCACGCTGGTGGTAAGTTCGACAAGAACTCATACAAGGTCAGCGGTGGTCTGCACGGCGTGGGCGTTTCTTGTGTGAATGCCCTTTCGGGCTGGATGGAAGTAACCGTCTATCGTGATGGTGGTGTATACCGCCAGCAGTACAGCTGCGGCATTCCCCAAACGGAAGTCATCCGTATCGGTGATACCGATCGCAGCGGGACAGTGGTGAGTTTCAAGCCTGACTACTCGATTATGGAGATGAATGCCTTCAACTACGAGGTATTGGTGAATCGCTTCCGCGAGCTCTCCTTCCTCAACAAGGGCATCAGCATCACTGTTTCCGACCGAAGAGGTGAGGAAAACCGTTCCCAGTCATTCAATAGCGAAGGCGGCATCAGCCATTTTGTCAGCTATCTGAATGAGTATAAGCGTGTCCTGGTCGATCCCCCCATTTCCATCGAGGGTGAGAAGGATACCGTCAAGGTTGAGATTGCCTTGCAATACAACGACAAGTACGATGAGAAGGTCCTCAGCTACGTCAACAATATCAACACCCGCGAAGGTGGCACTCACCTCACTGGTTTCAGAACCGGCTTGAGCAGAGTCATCAACGCTCAATTGCAGAAGAATCCCAAGCTCTTGAAGAAGTACGATGAGAAGCTTGAGCAGAGTGATATTTCCGAAGGTCTTGCTGCTGTGGTGTCGGTCAAGGTGCCGGAGCCGCAGTTCGAAGGCCAGACGAAGATGAAGTTGGGAAATAGTGCCGTCACCGGTGTTGTTTTTTCCCTTGTCTATGAAAAGTTGGGCAATCACTTTGATGAGTTCCCTGCCCATGCTGAGGTAATCCTCGAAAAGATCATCAACGCAGCCCTGGGACGCATTGCTGCCCGAAAGGCTCGTGAGCAGATCCGCAAAAAGACCGAAGGTGGCGGGCTTCCCGGCAAGCTTGCCGACTGTTCGGAGAAGGACCCTGCCAAGTGTGAGGTTTTCATCGTCGAGGGTGACTCTGCAGGCGGTTCGGCCAAGCAGGGACGTGATCGCCGATTCCAGGCGATCCTGCCCTTGTGGGGAAAGATGCTCAACGTCGAGAAAGCCCAGGAGTACAAAGTGCTGGGCAACGACAAGTTGCAGCCGGTCATCTCCACGATCGGAGCTGGCCTCACCCGGTACAACAACATGGGTAAGGATGATGACTTTGACAGGGATGTCACCTTTGATGTCAGCAAAGTCCGCTACCATAAGGTCATCATCATGGCTGATGCTGACGTCGATGGTTCGCACATCCGTACCCTTCTGCTCACCTTCTTCTTCCGTTACATGCGGCCTCTGATCGAAGCCGGCTATGTATATTTTGCCATGCCTCCTCTGTATAAGATCACCATCGGCAAAAAGATTGAGTATGCCTATGACGAGGAAGCCAGGGTGAAGATCCTGCAGGAGAACAACATCAGCGACCCCTCAAAGGTCGGCATTCAACGGTACAAAGGTCTTGGTGAGATGAATCCCGAACAGCTTTGGGAGACCACCATGAATCCGGAGACCCGCATGATCAGCCAAATCCAACTCCATGATGCTGAGGAGGCCGATAGGGTCTTCAGTATGCTCATGGGTGAGGAAGTTGAACCTCGCAGGGCCTTCATTGACGCCAATGCCGTCTATGTATCGAATCTGGATGTCTAGGAAAGGATAATATCGTGGAAGATAACAACGAAAACAGGACGATATCAGTAGACGTGTCCAAAGAGATGCGTACCTCGTATCTCAACTATGCCATGTCCGTCATTGTCAGCCGTGCGCTGCCCGATGTACGTGACGGTCTGAAGCCGGTCCACCGAAGAATCCTCTTTGATATGTTTGAAATGGGACTGAGGGCAAACTCTTCATTCAAGAAGTGTGCCCGTATCGTCGGTGACGTACTTGGTAAATACCATCCCCACGGGGATGCATCGGTCTATGATGCCCTGGTCCGCTTGGCCCAGGACTTTTCGCTGCGCTATCCGGTGGTGAATCCACAGGGAAACTTCGGGTCCATCGACGGTGATCCAGCAGCAGCAATGCGATACACCGAAGCAAAGATGAGCCGCATCGGCGAAGAGATGCTGCAGGATATCCAGAAAGAGACCGTGGATTTTGGTCCGAACTACGATGACTCCATGACAGAGCCCACCGTTCTTCCCGCCTCTTTCCCCTTCCTTCTGGCCAACGGGAGCAGTGGTATCGCCGTAGGTATGGCGACCAATATGGCTCCCCACAACCTGCAGGAGATCAGCGACGCAATCTCTGCAGTGATCGACAACCCCGATATCACCATCGATGAGTTGATGGAGCATATCAAGGGCCCTGATTTCCCCTCTGGAGGGGTGATTTGCGGTATGCAGGGCATCAAGGATGCCTTCACCACCGGACGGGGAAAGATAGTCATCCGCTCAACCTATGAGATTGAGAGCGATGATCGCGGCCATGACCAGATCATTTTCAATGAAATTCCCTATCAGGTGAACAAGGCTGACTTGATCAAGAAGATTGATGACCTGAGAAAGGATGGGGCGATCCCCATGATCTCCACTGTCCGTGATGAGTCTGACCGCAAGGGCATCCGCATTGTGGTTGAGTTGAAGATGGGCTCTGAGCCCATGGTCGTGCTCAACCAGCTGTTTGCCCGCACTGCCCTGCAGTCCAACTTCAATGTGAACAATCTCGCCCTTGTCCAGGGCAGACCCCAGTTGCTGAACCTCAAGGACATGCTGGTCTACTACATTCGCCACCGCGAGGAGGTGATTACCAGAAGAACCCGCTATGATCTGAGAAAGGCGCAGGAACGTGCTCACATTCTCAGAGGATTGAAGATTGGCCTGGACAACATCGATGAGGTGATTCAGATCATCAAGGACTCTGAAGACAACACGATTGCAGCACAGCGCTTGGTCCAGCGGTTCGGCTTGGATGACATTCAGGCTCAGGCAATCATAGACATGAAGCTTGGACGGCTCAGCCATCTTGAAACTTCCAAAATATTGGAAGAGTTGGGTGAACTTGAACAGAAGATTGCCTACTATCAGGATCTGCTTTCTGATGAGGTGAAGATTCTCAAAGTGGTTCAAGCTGAAGTGAAGGCTCTTCCTTCCACACTCGCCCCCAAGGATCGAAGGCTCACCAAGATTGTGCGTGAGGAGCTCGGGCAAGCTACCATGGAAGACTTCATCAAGGAAGAGGATGTGGTGGTGTTGATCAGCAACAAGGGCTTTGCAAAGCGCAGTCCGACCGAAGAGTATGAAGCTCACGGGCGGGCCGGCAAGGGAACGAGAACCACCAAGCTTCAGGATGGGGATTTTGTCGACCACATGTTCGTCGCCTCCACCAAAGAGTATGTGATGTTCGTCACCAACGCCGGAAAGGCCTATTATACGAAGGTATTCGAGATCCCTGAGGCTACCAAGACCGCAAAGGGAACAAGCATCAAGAATATCCTGCAGCTGGAGACCGCTGAAAAAATTACCTCGATCATCAGCTTCAAGGAGTTCCGCGACGATCAATACCTTATGATGGCTACCAGGATGGGTGTGGTGAAAAAGGTTTCCCTGACCAATTTCATCAACGCCAAGGCCAGGGGCATCAGGGCACTCTTCCTTGATGAGGGAGATGAGTTGCTCAGTTGTGAGTTCGTACAGGAAGGCGATGAGGTGATGCTCATCACCAAGTATGGCAGAGGCCTCCGCTTCCGTTGCAGCGATGTCAGGGCAATGGGTCGTGCTTCACGCGGTGTGCGTGGAATTCGCCTGATCAATGAAGACCAGGTTGCCGGCCTTTTGAAAGTGGATGATACCAAGCGAATCCTCATGATTACGGAGAACGGTCAGGGCAAGCAGGTGACATTCGACTCCTTCTCTGTCCATGGACGAGCTACGCAGGGTCAGAAGATCTATCGCCTCGGCGGCAAAGCCAGCTATATCATCGGTGTGCTTTCAGTCAACGATGAGAATGATGTGGTCTGTGTAACGCTGATGGGACAGACGCTCAGGGTGCATGTACAAGCCATCTCGGTCCAAGGCAGGAATGCTGCAGGTGTCAAGGTGGTAAGCATGAAGTTTTCCAAGGACTCCATTGTAGCGATTGCCTCCACAGTACGTGACGATGAAGAGGAAGTGGAAATTCCTGAACAGGCCAGTGCGGAAGATTTGGAATTGGTCGAGGAAGATGAGATTGAGACTGATGATGTCGTTGAAGATGACGATGAAGAGGTCGTAACTGAGGGTCCAGAGGCCGAATAAAACATTTGTTAAGTAGTTGAAAAGGGCTGTTCTGCATTGCAGAGCAGCTTCTTTTTTGGACTAAAAACAACGCCATTTTCCCACGCAAATCTGTAACTATAAATAGAAACATTGTGTAAAAACCTGCAAATGGCGCATCCAAATGCAGTTTATAGCCATTTTGTGTGTGAAGCAAAAATACAAGTGAAAAAACCAATACAGCCGAAAATTGAGCTTGCTTCTCCTTGTACCTTGTTATTGACTTGCTAGCGAAAAACCTCTTGTTTCACGTGAAACATACATGAAGGTTTCCTGTGTTTTGCGGGAATGAGGCAGACAGGCATGATGTATGGTGGGGTAGGGGAGGAGGGCTGGTAGGTAGGAGTGTTTCACGTGAAACACCAAGATTGCCATCTACAGGGCACGCAATTGGTGGTGAGGATTGCATGGATATAAAAAAACGTTTCACGGAAAAGTTTCACGTGAAACGTTGATGATTCGAAGGACCTGAATTATTTAGAAATCAGGGGAATTTACAACAGTAAGCTTCGGATCTACGAAATTGCGAAGGTAGCGTTCTACGCCGCTCTTGAGTGTCATCTGGGACATCGGGCAACCTGCACATGCGCCTTTCAAGCGTACGGTGACATCGCTGCCCACCAGGCTGACAAACTCAATATCTCCTCCGTCATTCTGCAACGAGGGTCTGATATCCTCGAGTGCCTTTTTGACTTTATCTTCCATGTATTTATCCTCCATAGGGTATCTTGAAGATACAATAGAGGGAAAGAAGGGTCAAGGACTTAGCCTTTTGTGGTGACAATACTTGGATATTTCCGTATAGTAACGGATATGAGTGCGCAAACGATACTGTTTCTAAACCAAAAAGGCGGAGTTGGCAAGACCACATCTGCTGTTAATCTGGGATCTGCACTGGCACAGAAAGGGAAAAAGGTCCTTCTTATTGACCTGGATTCCCAAGGTAACCTTACCAGTGCCACCTCCATTGATGGGAGGAAGCCAGGCTTGTATGAAGTCATTGCAGGCCAGTGCAGTGCTGCTGAAGCCATACAACAAACACCGATCCGTAACCTGTATGCAATAGCAAGCAACATCAATATGGCTGGCTTGAACATCGAATTGGTTGGTGAGGATGAACGTGAATTCTTTCTCAAACGGGTCTTGGTAGGTTTGGAAGAGGACTGGGATTATATCCTCGGTGATTGCCCTCCCTCTTTGGGACTGGTTACCGTGAATGCCATGGTATGGGCCAAGCATGTCATCATCCCAATGCAGTGTGAGTATTTTGCCATGGAAGGCTTGAATTTGCTGATGCGAACAGTAGGGAATATGAAAAAATCCCTCAATCCTGACTTGGAAGTGCTTGGGATACTCTTCACCATGTATAGCAAACGCACCAAGTTGGCAAATGAGGTGGTTGAGGATATCAGTTCATTCTTCAATACCTTGGTATTCAAGACCATGATTCCACGGAATGTCCGTATTGCTGAAGCACCGTCTCATGGAATGCCTATCAATGTTTATGATAATGCAAGCAGTGGAGCGAAAGCCTATAAGGCTCTGGCAGAGGAGGTAATCGAACGTGTCGCAAGAAACACCTAAGAAACATGGACTGGGTAAGGGAATTGGTTCCTTGATGCAGGATTACTCCTTTGATTCGGTATTGGATACAGCATTGGGCCTTGCTTCTCATAAGCAGGAGCTGGATACAGCCCAGCGGATACTCGAAGTTCCTGTTGAGAACATTCGTGCCAATCCCAATCAGCCTCGGAAGGATTTCAACCAAGAATCACTGGAAGAGCTGGCTCAATCGATCAAGCGTGAGGGTGTCTTGCAGCCTATCTTGGTAGAGGAAATTGCACCTGGGCAGTATAGCATTGTAGCTGGAGAACGACGGTATCGGGCAACGAAGCTAGCTGGACTCTCCTCAATACCTGTTTTGGTAAAGGATTTTACCCAGATGCAGCGTCTGGAGGTCTCTCTCATTGAAAATATCCAAAGAGAGAACCTAAATCCTATCGAAGAGGCGAAAGCGTATGCCTATCTCATACAGGAAGCAGGCATAACACAAGAGGAGTTGGCGAACCGGATGGGAAAGAACAGATCTACCATCAGCAACAGCATCAGACTCCTTCAATTGAGTTCTGCTATGCAGCAAGACCTCTTGCATGGCAAATTCAGTGCTGGGCAAGCACGTGCGATTCTCTCGGTTGTCAACCCTGCAGATCGCGAGATACTATACCGAACCGTATTGGAAAAGGAGCTGTCCGTTCGTGCAACGGAACAATTGGCAGCCCAATTCAACATGGGAAAACGGGTGGCATATCAAAAGAAAAAACGTGCAAAGAAAGGCTTGGCAAAGTCTGCCGATATCCTCGCCGTGGAGGATAAGTTCCTTCATGTTGTAGGATCGCAGGTTGAAGTGAAAGGCTCGCTTGAGAAAGGGAAGCTTGAGATTCCTTATCGAAGCAGCGAGGAATTGGAACGACTGTACCAACTTTTGGCTCCTAGCCAGGAGTTGTTCGAAGTATAATACGTTAGAGGAGTTATCATGGACACACAGAACCTGACAGACGGCTTGTATGCCGTACTGCATACTACAAAAGGGGATATCACACTTTTGCTCGAGCATGAAAAGACGCCGATGACCGTGGCGAATTTTATTGGCTTGGCAGAGGGAACCCTGAATATCAATGGAAAGCATGCACGGTATTATGACAATCTCACCTTCCACCGTGTCATTGAGAATTTCATGATTCAGGGAGGATGTCCCAAGGGAACTGGAACCGGTGGACCGGGCTATACGTTCCCCGATGAGATTGTTGACACCCTGAAGCATACCACAGCTGGAGTTCTCTCCATGGCGAATGCTGGGCCTGGCACCAATGGAAGCCAATTTTTCATCACCCATGTACCGACGCCTTGGCTTGATGGCAAGCACACGGTCTTTGGCCATGTGGTTGAAGGGCAGGGTGTTGTAGACACCATTGCACAGGGAGACAAGATCAAACATGTGGAAATCCTGCGCAAGGGAGCAAGTGCAACGTCCTTCACTGTAACAAGAGAAACCTTTACACAGTATGTACTTGAAGTCGAGGAGAGGAATAAGAAAGCTCAAGGAAAGGAACAGGCGAAGCTGGATGCAGAGCTGAAGAACCGCTTCCCTGATGCAACCATCACTCCCAGCGGTCTTCGGTATGTAGTGAAGAAAGCTGGCGATGGAAAGAAGAATCCTGCATATGGTCAGAAAGTAACGGTGCACTATACCGGCTCATTGCTCGATGGCAGAGTGTTTGACAGCTCAGTTCGCAGAGGCAGTCCTGCTCAATTTGCCATCGGTGAAGTGATCGAGGGATGGAATGAGGCACTGATGACCATGAGTGCCGGGGAGCAGCGTACCCTGATCATCCCCCCTGAACTCGGCTATGGGACCATGGGGTATCCGGGAGTCATTCCTCCGAATGCATACTTGATCTTCGATGTTGAGTTGATTAAGTTCTAATAGTAAATATAGCAAGGAGTTGCCTGTGAAATCGAAGGATGTTCATTATGTTTGCAGCCAGTGTGGGCGAAGCGAAACCAAGTGGTTGGGGCGCTGTCCGGACTGTGGTAGCTGGAACACCTTTGAGGAAGAGGCGATACAGAGTGTTTCCGATGGCAAGCATGCTCTCATCAGCACGCTTGCCAAGCCGGTTTCGTTGGAGAGTGTCGTCATAGACCCACACTTCCGCTATGAGACGGGCATCGGGGAGCTTGACCGGGTTCTTGGAGGAGGGGTTATGCGTGGCTCCTCCATCCTGCTTGGCGGAGAGCCGGGAATCGGGAAATCCACGCTTATGCTCCAAGTCTTGGAGAAGTGCTCTCTGGGAAGAAAGGTGCTCTACGTATCAGGCGAGGAGTCTCCCAGCCAGGTCAAACTCAGGGCCCAGCGATTGGATCTCAAGCTCTCTTCGATCGATATCTTCTGTGATACCCGCGCAGAAATCCTCGAATCACTTCTCACTTCCACCAAGCCTGATGTGGTGGTCATCGACTCCCTGCAGACACTCAGCAGCGAAGAGCTTCCCTCTCCTGCAGGCTCGGTGAACCAGATACGCTACTGCTCCACCTTGTTGGTGGGCATATGCAAACAGCTGGGAATCTCCCTCTTTCTTATTGGTCATGTGACGAAGGAAGGGGTGCTTGCAGGACCGAAAGTCATCGAACATCTGGTTGATACCGTCCTCTACTTTGAACAGGTTTCCAGCGGAGTTCGTTTGGTGCGTGCAGCAAAGAATCGTTTTGGTTCCGTTGATGAGATAGGCATTTTCAGCATGCATGAGAAGGGGCTCACCGCGGTGGCAAATCCCTCTTCATTTTTCATCACCGACCGCAGTGGTACAACCCTTCCTGCCGGTATCGCCTACACCGCGGTCATCGAAGGATCACGTACCTTTTTGGTCGAGATCCAGGCTTTGACAACCCTTGCAAAGAACGGGTACTCACGCATCTATTCAGAGCGTATCGACACGGCTAGGGTTACCCGAGTGGCAGCCATTTTGGAACGCCATGCTGGGGTGCGCCTGAGTGATCAGGACATCTATGTGAATGTGGCGGGAGGTATGAAACTCAGTGAGGTTTCCATTGAGCTTCCCTTGGCACTCGCCCTCTGGTCCGCCCTCAGCGGGAAGAGCCTTCCCAAGGCTTTGGTAAGCTTTGGAGAGTTGAGCCTTGCAGGGGAAGTACGCAGTGTAGGTTTTCCTGAAAAACGGGAAAAGGCAGCAAAGGAGCTTGGCTTTTCCCGCTCTCTCTTACCCCGAGCTCTCTCCCATTCCCCGCTGAACCAGTATCCTTGTGCTACAATCAGAGACGCACTCGAAGCATGCACAAAGCTGGGTAAATTATAAAAGTTAGGAAAACTAATTAACTAAATCTCTGTTTATAAACCCACACTATTAAAAACTATAGGAACGTATGGAGCTGTTAAAAGAAACAGCTCCATCGACGGATGCAGCTGTCAGATTTATGTTGGTTAGGAAAGCTAATTAACCTAGCATACTCAACAGGATAGGGAAAACCACTACATTGCCGATGGAGGCTCCGAGGCTTGTGAAGAGGAAGACCAGCAAGGTGTGGAGCACGCGGTTGCGGTACCAACCCTTGAATGTTGTCGCATCGTCACCGAGGTTTTCAAAGTCACGTACCTTGGGTTTTCGCAAGGTTGCTTGCAAGACGCCACTGACCATGCCGACCCCAATGCCGGGATGGAGGCTGGTAAGGGGTGCTGACAAAATGCTGAGCAGGGTATTCAAAGGATGTGCAAGGGAGAGAATTGCTCCGATTGCGGTGAACGTCATGTTGGTTGCAAGCCAGTACCAGAACATCTTGATTCCCTCAGTCTGCCCAAGGTTGACGAAGCCGTACACAAGCAACCCGACGATGAGAACGGGGAAGGACCAGCCAAGGATTTTTCCACCGTATCCGGCTTTGGGAGCCTGGCTGATGTCACTGAGATCGGTTCCGATCTTACCCTCTTCAATGGCCTGTATTGTCCGTACGATTCCCTCTTGATGACCGGCTCCAATGACCGCCAATTTCTTTGAACCGGGGGCAAGAAAGATGCTGGTGGCAAGGTAGCGATCCCGCTCGTCGATGAGGACCGCCTTGACCGAAGGAAGTTCCTTTGCCATCTCATCCATCATGCTTTGCATGACATCGGCCTTTTTCAGTTCCGCAAGATCATCTTCGCTGATCTTCTCACTGCTGAAGACCGCGCTGATGATGGTGGCGATCAATTTTGCTTTGTTCCAGAGATTGGATTTTCTCCAGGCACGCTGGAAGGTGACTTGGATCTCACGGTCGCAAAGGGAGTAGGGAATCTCCTTTTCCTTGGCAAGCCGTGCTGCACTGAGAATCTCTTCACCAGGGGCGCTGCCGGATTGGTTGCCCATCCGTTTCTGGAAAGAAGCAAGAGCCATGTTGGCGAGAAGGAGGAATCCCTTGTTTTCCTTGAGGACTTTCTTGATATCCATATTGGACCAGGAGGATTGCTCCTCCCTATTCTTCATCCTACCGTCGTCTAGTTCCAGGCATATATGGTCGGGCGCCTCTGCCTCGATAGCCAAAGCCACCTCGTCGACGCTCTCCTTGGAGACATGGGCTGTCCCCACCAAGAGGATCTGCTTGCCGTCGGAGAGGGTGAGGCGATGGAAGGTATCGCTCAGTTTTTCATCAATCATGCTGACAACTATACTCAAGGAAGGAGAGAGAAACAAGGGAATTTGACAGGCGTACAGGATTCGGATAGAGTTTTGCTCACATGGACACACTTTGGTATCTGGCAAAATTGGCTTTGGCGCTGCTTTTAGGCGTCCTG
>JAAYQY010000277.1 GCA_012519125.1 Spirochaetales bacterium | reverse complement strand
TAACCCTGTTGACATCCATGTTTGCAATCAAGAGCTTTTCTGCCATTTGGCGCAGAATCTCAGTCCCCTTGGGGAAACTGATTACGCTTGCTTGCGGTTGGACATACTTCAATTGGTCAATGGCTACCTTCCACTGGGGATTTGCAGCGTAATACTTGACCAGATCGGGATGCTTGCTTGCCGAGAGGCTGTTGGGCATGTAGCCAGTCTTCTCTGCAAGATACGCCTGACTATCCGTACCGGTAAAGAACTTCATGAACTCCCAAGCGGCCCACTGGCGCCAGGTGTCAGTGCTGGGCATAGCGATGACTGCACCACCTACCGGGACTCCATTGCGAACCTGACCAGGAATGAATGCCGGCAATACCTTGAACGTTGC
Organism: Spirochaetales bacterium; assembly: GCA_012519125.1. GTDB lineage: Bacteria > Spirochaetota > Spirochaetia > Sphaerochaetales > Sphaerochaetaceae > Sphaerochaeta. The sequence continues at coordinate 2,333 of JAAYQY010000277.1, read as the reverse complement.
ACGATTCATTACATTGCCGATGGAACCGGTTGAGCCAAATACCATGGCAACTTTCTTGTTGAACAAGTCATCATGGGATACGGAAGGAACAGCACTCTTGTCGATGAATACCATATCCTGCCAAAGCTTCGCGGCGGCAACTGCCGGAGCTTCCGTCAGATGGATGTTGAAGTTCTCATCACTGATCTTTCCATCAAATGCATACACTGCACCTTGGAAATACCAGTGGGCAGTGGTTGCACCCATGGTGAAACCGACTCCATACTGAGTGGTTTCCCCGGCTGCATTCACTTTCGTCAGTTTTTTGCAGTATTCACGGAACTCATCCCACGTTGCGGGGGCACGACGAGGAAGGCCGGCTTCGGCGAGCATATCCTCGTTGATATACAGCAGCGGTGTGCTTCTGAGTGCAGGAAGTGAATACAGGCTCTTGTTGTAGTAGCTGTCTGCCAAAAGACCAGGCATATAGTCTTCAATGAATCCCTTCGGTTCCTTTGCTACAAACGAATCAAGGTTTACCAACACCCCATCCTTTGCAAATATCTGCAAATGCGGAGAATCGAGGAGCACGAGATCAGGTACATCTCCGGCAGCGAGTGCCGCTTGGAGCTTTTGCAGTATTTCTGCATACGTACCTTGGAACTGTGACTCAACAATGATGTCACTTCTTGACTCATTGAAACGTCTCACGATCTCATCCTGAGCATCACCAGCTACACCAGTCAGACTTCTCCAATAGAGAATCTTGATAGGACCCTCCGGCTTGGCGGCCTCTTTGGCGCCTGCACCCCACACCATGGTGGTGGACACCAGCAGCATTACCAGCAAAACAACAATGTTCATGCTTTTTCTCATACGTCAATCCTCCTTGTTTTCGATTTCGGCCAGGGCCGAACTTCCACGACACATTCCTATCTACCCTTTGACTGCTCCAGCAGCAATTCCTTCTATCAATTGCTTTTGCGCAAAGAAGTAGACTATCAGGACAGGGACAAGCACAAAAATGGATGCCGCCATCAAGTGTTCTGGTCCGATGGCATACTCAGCTGAGCGGATCATTGCCAATCCTACGGGCAAAGTACGCATATTTTGCTTTGAAGTAACGATCAACGGCCAAAGATAGGCATTCCATTTTTGGATGAAGAGATATAAGAGCAGAGTACCCAAGACCGGTTTGGAGAGGGGTAGGGCTACATGAAGCATGATTTTTGTGTGTCCCAACCCATCAATCTCAGCAGCATCGAAGAGTGAGTCGGGAATGGTAAGGAAATACTGCCTGAGCAGGAATGCGCCGAAGACGTTGGCGACATGGGGAATCACGATTCCCTGATAGGTATTGATCCATTTCAATTTGGCAAGAATGACATAGTTGGGAATCAAGGCGATTTGCCCCGGAATCATCATGGCTGCGAGCATCAGCAGGAAGAAGAAGTCCCGATACTTGAAACGGATCCGGGCAAAGGCGTAGGCTGCGAAAACCGCAGTAATGAGCCCCAGCAGTACTCCAGCAATTGCAGTGACAATGCTGTTGATGTAGAAACGTCCGAAGGGTGCAGTCTCCCAAGCAGTAACGAAGTTATCCCAACGGATAGCTTCAGGCCACCACACAGGTGGAAATATCGCTACTTCTTGCGGACTCTTGATTGCAGTGGAGAGCATCCAAAAGAAGGGCATGCCAATGACAATGGTTGCTGTAAGCAAGACCAGATGAGGAATGACGGTAGAGACAAAAGAATGAATGATGGTTCGGTTTTTCAAGCGTTCACGCATTTCTTGCCTCCTAATAATGAACCCAATGTTTTGAAAGCCTATTCTGAAGCAGTGTGATGATCATGATGAAGACAAAAAGCACCAAGGCCAAAGCTGAAGCAAACCCTGTCCTGAACCATTGGAAAGCATTTTGATAGAGGAAGTGCACAAACACGTTTGAGCTGTTCAACGGACCTCCTTCAGTCATGATTCTTACGATGTCAAACGACTTCAAGACGTTGATGAACCCTGTAATGGTGAGGAAAAAGGTGGTAGGGGAGACCAAGGGGAAGGAGATTCTCCAAAATGTTTGCATTGGACTTGCCCCATCTACCAGCGCTGCATCGAAAATCTCCACCGGAATGTTTTTCAAAGCAGCCAAAAAGAGCACCATATCATACCCGATGCCGCTCCATACCAATACGATGATGACCGCAGGAAGTGAATGCGAAGTGCTGTGAATCCAATCAATCACAGGAAGTCCAAGAGGCCTCATGACCACTCGCAACAATCCGAAAGTCGGTTCGAAAATCCAGGCCCATACCATGGCGATTGCAACGTTTGCGGTAAAGGTAGGGGAGAAG
>JAAYQY010000276.1 GCA_012519125.1 Spirochaetales bacterium | reverse complement strand
GATTTGGTCATCGGCCTGACCATTGTTGCTGTCGGAACATCGTTGCCCGAACTTGCTTCCTCCATTCTCGCTGCAAAGAAGGGCGAGCATGATATTGCCATGGGCAATGTCATTGGCTCCAATCTCTTCAACACTACCGCTGTCGTGGGTATTGCAGCTGCCATCAACCCCTTTGCTGTGGACACAAGGGTACTTACCAGGGATATGTTGGTCATGGTCATTCTCACCGTATCACTTTTCATCATTGGATACGGATTCAGAAAAGGAAGAAAGGGGAGAGTGAACCGATTTGAGGGAGCAGGACTGGTCATCGTATACATCATCTATACGATCGTGTTGCTCACCGGGTCTGCCGCATAAAGCTATTGACGGATTGGCCTTCCATTCTGGAGGGCGTAGAGCAATCTCTCAAAGAGAACAAATCCCTCCATCGCATGCTCCACTTCCATGGCATACCGTTTTATATCGTATTCCAGCCTGCGATGCTGGCATCTGAGCGATTCTCCCTCAATAGTAACCAAGGCATAGCTGGCTCTGATATCACCATCAAATGAGTACCCAACAGCGCCAGGATTGATGAAACGAATCCCATCACGTTGAAAATCAGCTGGAATGTGTGTATGACCGGAAAAAATGACATTCACCTTCTCTTCAGCAATACTTTTTGCCAACGCAGGCTGTAGAGGTTGGTTCGCTTGTATTCCTTCACTATCAGTATAGGGTGTTCCATGACAACAGAGTATTGAGAGCTGTTCCAGCTCCAAGCGTTTTGTTGGTACAAAATCAGCCAGTTTTTTTTTGGCTGATTCATTCATCCTGATGCTGGTATATTTCATCAGTTTGAGCATATGTTTCTCAAAAGGTGTGTTCGCTATATATGAGGATATCTTCTCCAGATTTGCATCTGTATTCCCCTTGACCAGGACAAAAGGCTTCTGTTCCATCAACAAATCGAAACAAAGCTGGGGATCGAGGCCCATGAACACCAAGTCTCCCAAAAAGAGAATCTGATCAACACTGTTAGCTTTGGCATCAGTAAGCACTGCTTCCAATGCCCTCAAGTTGCCATGAACATCACCAAGTACAGCCAATTTCATGGACGACCTCCTTATGGATATTTCCTTAACTGTATCATACCCTTCAGAACAAGGTAACCTTTGCAGTCGCGCCTATCGGCATTTTGTTTCAATAGGGTATCTCTCGTGATTGTACATTTTGGCTAAGAGCAGTATTGTACTTGCGTACAGGTATAGATGAGATGAAACGTGAGCAGATACAGGCCTTTATTACACGTGAACCGGTGTTGACCATCGCTTTGGTCTTGGCAGGTGTTTCCCTGTTCTTTGTTCCTCCAAATCCCAACTATATTCACTATATCGATGGCAAGACACTCGGTTGTCTCTTTGCACTGATGCTGGTGGTTGCAGGCTTTCGCAAGCTTTATCTCTTTACCTTCCTCTCGCTCTACCTGCTGCGCTTTGCTACATCAAGCAGACAAGTAAGCGCACTCTTGGTAGGCATTACCTTCTTTGCATCCATGCTGGTAACCAATGATGTAGCGCTCATCACCTTCGTTCCGCTTACCATTGTAGTCTTCTCACTTTGCAAGGATACGAAGCCGATTCTGCTGACGATCATCCTTCAGACCATTGCAGCCAATGTGGGAAGCAGCCTGACACCAGTTGGAAATCCCCAGAACCTCTTCCTTTATTCCTACTATCAGCTTCCTTTGCTCCAATTCATTGGAACTATGCTTCCGTATGTAGTAGGAGGTTTCTTCCTGTTGGCAGTATGCCTTTTAGGAATTCCAAGAAACAAGGAGTCCTTCATACTCCAAACACAAGAAGTCCCAACATTGAACAAGGCATTGCTTGTTCGGTATCTTCTTCTCTTCTTGTTATCGCTCGCTGCAGTGTTTGATCTCGTTCCCTATCAACTGGTAGTTCTTATTGTCATCATTGCCAGTGAAAGAATCCTGCTCAAGGATGTGGATTACTCACTGCTGATTACATTCATCGGGTTTTTCATTTTTGTAGGAAATCTTGGTCAATTACCAAGCGTTGTCAAGACGCTGCAATCACTCTTGTATGAACGCGAGTTTTTTGTAGCGCTTGCAGCCAGCCAGGTCATCAGCAATGTACCGGCAACACTCTTGCTTGCCCAGTTCACCACGAATGCAACAGAGTTGCTCAAAGGAGTGAACGCAGGAGGTTGCGGGACCCTGATCGCATCCATGGCCTCAGTCATCTCATTCAAGATCTATGCACACTATGACAGTTCCAAAGCACTGCGCTATTTGGGTGTGTTTACCCTGTTCAACATCCTGTTTATCCTTCTCTTCCTACTCATTCATCTTGTTTGGTGAAATCATGCACCTCCCCGATCAAAGGAAGGATATTGTTCTGTTGCGCCAGCTCCACACTCTTCAAACCACGCTGGCTCAGATGCGTATAGAGATCGCTGAGCTGTTCGCTGCTATGGCCGATGGTCATCCTCAGCACATGCTCATCCACAGAGCCTCTCAGAAGTGTATTCGCCATATGTCTCAAGGAGTGGAAGCTGATGTTTCGTTCCACGACTTCTTCCAACGTCAACACCTTTGACCGAACCAGCTCCTGGATGAAACGTTCACTGAAATAGTGGCTCGACACAAACCCACCATTGCGCTTGCTCCAAAACACAAGAAGCAGTGGATTGGCAAACGGATTCTCCATTGCCAGTTCCTTCAAAGCCCTGCCAAGAAAGCTAGGGCAGGGGACAAGCCTGGTTTTTTTCCCTTTTGGTACCTTCAACCCCTCCTTATCGGCATAGGCACTGTCAATGGTGATAAGGTCCTCACCGATTGCCTGGTAACGCAAGGCACGCAACTCACCCGAACGCATTCCGGTGAGCAACGACAAAAGGCATGCAAGATAGATCCGTTTTTCTGCATGGGCTTTGGCATACTGCATGAAGGATGCAAGTTCTTGCTCGCTGAGGATTCCACGAATCTCATGGGAACTCTTCAAATGCTTGAGACTGAGTACAACCGCAGCTGGTACAAAACCTCTTCGTTGTGCCTCGCGCAGTGCCACCAGAACAGCACTCATGCACAAGTTCACAGTACTATGGCTTATTGTTTGCTTCTCCACCAAGGAAAGCTGTATTTGCTCCAAGGTTTCCAATGTTACTTTTGAAAGATACAGATTTGGTTTGATGAGCGGAATCACATGATTCATCATCAGATTTTTCCTGGTCGCGATATAGTCTTTTGATATTGAGCCCGGTTCCAGAAGGTTTCGTCTGCGCACATAGGGACTGATCTCATAGGTATAGAACTCAGCCAGATACGCTCCAAACAGCTGCTCTTGCTGCTTCCTGAAGACGATTCCTTCCTCCAAAGCCTTCTGGCAGATACGAATAGCCTCATCCCTTCGGCGGATGGGAGTGGTATCATATATCCCGAGTTGCTTACGCAGCGTTTCAACACTCTTCTTGTTCGTGCGTTTTCCTGTCTCAGGATTCCTGAAGAGTGCATAGAAATAGGTACGTTCATCTCGTTGAATTCTGCAGAGCGTGAAGGGTGCTGGACTAGCCATAGTGTTTCCTTGTTCATTGTATTTGTGCAATATTTTGTTCAATCAAGAAATTATTGATCTAATGAGCATTACTAATATTCTTTATAGTTTGTGGTATTATAGTACTTTAAAATGTTTTCATTGTCTATATGTTTTATATGCTACTTACTTGGTCCAAGTAAGTAGGTATATTATTGATATTTCTTTATTTATTGTATTTTTTTTGTATATCCACATTGTATGCTAATTATTTGCATTTGTGTTTTACGTATTATATATATGTTAAACATCTTTATAATAAGTTTAACTATTTTTTTTAACAATATGAGTCATAAATAATGTATTTTTTACTGTTTTTATTTCTAAATATC
>JAAYQY010000275.1 GCA_012519125.1 Spirochaetales bacterium | reverse complement strand
TTGGTGCCGTGGAGGCAAGCATCATGGGCTACAGCGCCTACAGTGAACTGGCCAAGACTTTCCTCACCCTCATGCTTGCCCTGTTCCTCACCGCAATCAGCACACATAGGTATTGCAAGCGCTTGCTGGCAAAACTCCCTGTATTCAAAGCAAGATTTGCAGACCTCTTCTTCGGCTATGCCCTTGCCCTCTCGGTGATGGCCTTCCAATTGGTACGGTAGGAGCCAGCAGTGGATACGTTGTCAAACATTTTGTTCGCACCAGTCTACCTTCCCCTGCTCGGTGCAGCTCTGATCTTGGTGTGCAAGAGCTTCTTCAAGACAACAATTCGGCGGCTCGCAGAGTATGTGGGCATGCTCATCGGCCTGATTATGCCCGTTATCCTTACGCTCACTCTGAGTAATGAACTGGGGGCGGGAAGAGCTCTGGAAGCCGTTGCCGGTTCATGGGCCCAGGAGATCGGCATCATCTATCGCTTCGACGGCCTCTCCCTGTTGATGATTCTCCTCGCAGCCGCAGTCACCATTCCCGCCTGGATGTATTCACGCAAGGTAGGTCCTGCGCATTCCTCGTTCACAGCCTTGTTGCTTGTGCAGAATGCAGCCATTGCTGCGATCAGCATGACTGCCGATCTCTTCAATCTGTTCGTGTGCCTGGAAGTGATGGGTGTGGTAGCGTATGTCCTCATTGCTGGAAGCCAAAAAGGGAGTGCAGTCTACGCCTCCTTCTCCTACCTCATGCTCTCCTCGACGGCAATGGTCTTTTTCCTGCTTGGGACCTTCGGCTTGTACCGTTTGACAGGGTCTCTCTCCTATGAAGCGATTGCCCAGAGCTTGGCTGCAGGAGAGAACCAACAGTTTGCCCTCTTCTGCCTCATTCTGCTCGTGATCCCCGTCCTGCTCAGGGTGGCTGTTTTGCCTCTCTCCCTGTGGCTGGTCGATGCCCACTCCAAGGCTCCCCATGCCGTCTCGGCCCTGCTTTCGGGTGTCCTGCTCAAGATCCCCCTCTTTGCATTGGTGCGGGTCTTTGCCTTGGTTCCCGGCTCAGCTCTCTTTGCACTTCCGATCAGCTATGCAGGAGCTTTCACAGCCTTGGTAGGAGTGCTCTTGGCTTTGGCACAGTCGGATGCAAAAAAGCTGCTGGCCTACCACTCGATCAGCCAGATCGGCTATGTGGTGACAGCCTGGGGTCTTGCACTACAGGCGGGAGTACACACCCAAGCAGGAGCTCTGCTGCTCTCAGTCTCCTTCTTTCATGCCTTCAGCCACGCCCTTTTCAAGGCACTGCTCTTTTTGAGCGTGGGAACAGCCACCGATGCAGGGGCAAACCGAAACGTCTATATGCTGAGGGGAGCCTCACGCTCGCTGAAAGGAGAAGGAGAGCGACTGCCCATCACCCTCCTCTGCTATCTGGTGGGAGCTCTCTCCATCATGGCAATCCCCCCGTTCAACGGCTACTTCAGCAAGAATCTGCTCACCTATGCCATCAAGGGAGGAATTCACTATCAAGTCCTCACCTTGGCAGGGGTGGGAACGGTTGCCTCGTTTCTCAAGCTCTCCAGGATATTCCTACCTGCAAAAATGAAGCTGGAGATCCTTCATCCCTCGCTCCGCCCACGTTTTCCTCTCTCCTTGCATACCGGTTTGCTCATTCTTGCACTGATGTGCATTCTGACGGGCATCTTTGCCCCCGAAG
>JAAYQY010000274.1 GCA_012519125.1 Spirochaetales bacterium | reverse complement strand
TGGCCGGTACTGTTGTCCAGGTAAACAACGAGTATGTATTCGTGGATGTCGGCTATAAGAGCGAGGGACGCATCTCTCGTGATGAATTCGCGACAGTTCCTGAAGTTGGTGAAGAGGTCAAAGTCGTCATCATCAATAAGGAAGGGAAGGGCGGTCAGATCGTCGTTTCCAAGAAGCGTGCCGATTTCAAATAACGCACTGATGAACTGAAGGCTGCTGCAGAAAGCAGATCTCCCGTTTTGGGCAAGTTTGAGAAAGTAATCAAGGGTGGCTTCGAGATCGATCTCGGAGGCGAGTACAAGGGCTTCTGCCCCCTCTCCAAGGCTGACGTAGTCCGCGTTGAGGAACCTGAGACACTGATTGGAGTGACAGACTACTTCATCATTGACAAGTTCCATGGCGGCACCAAACTCAAGAGTGTGGTGAACAGACGTGAGTATCTTGACCAGAAGATCAAAGAGAACAAAGAGAAGTTCTTCTCTACCGTCCAGATTGGTGACGTAGTCGAAGGTGTGGTGAAGTCATTCACTTCCTTTGGTGCATTCATCGACCTCGGTGGTTTTGATGGACTTTTGCATATCAATGACATGAGCTGGGGCCATGTCACCCGTCCCAAGGATTTCGTGAAGAAGGGACAGGTTGTACAGCTCAGACTCATCAACATCGATCCTGAGACCCAGAAGATCAACCTGTCGCTCAAGCACATGCAGGAAGATCCCTGGACCACCTTCGAGACGAAGTACAATGTCGGTGATGTCGTGAAGGCACCCGTAACCAAGATCACCACCTTTGGTGCATTCATCGAAATCGAGCCTGGTATTGAGGGTCTTGCCCACATTTCCGAGCTCTCCTGGACCAAGCGGGTGAACAATCCCAAGGAAGTCCTGGATGTCGGTGATGTAGTCGAAGCAAAGGTTCTCGGGTATGACCTCGATAAGAAGCGTGTTTCCCTCGGCCTCAAGCAGCTTGAGGAAAACCCCTGGGATACGATCGTTGAGCGCTATCCCGTCGGTATGACTCTGTCCAAGCCGGTGGTGAAGATCACCAACAGTGGAGCATTTGTCAACCTCGAGGAAGGAATCGATGGATTCCTCCACATTGACGATATCTCCTGGACCAAGAAAGTGAAGAACATGGCTTCCTTCTGTGCAGAAGGTGACGTGATCGACGTTGTGGTCATCCGCGTGGAACCGGACAATCGCCGCATCCGCCTTGGTGTGAAGCAGCTGGAGGGCAACCCCTGGCAGACTCTGCGCCACGACTATCCGAAGTTCAGCACCATCAGCGGTGTGGTCACCAATGTCACAGACTTTGGCGTCTTCGTGAAGGTCATGGGGGATATCGAGGGGCTGATCAGCAAGTACAACTTGGTTGGACCGGATGAGGAGTACACCGATGAGGTCCTCAAGAAGTTCAACGTCGGCGACCCGATCACCGCAATGGTTGTGGAATGCAACCCGACTACCCAGAAGCTCTCCCTCTCCATCAAGGAGATGGTCAAGCGCTCACAGCAGTCGGAAATTGCAAAATACATCCATGAGGATGATGATGACAGCGATACCTTCTCCCTGGCAGACATGATGCGTTACAAGGATGAGGACAAGGAGTAAGGAAGACAACGTACGTTGTGTTCCACCAAACAGGCGGCACACTGCCGCCTGTGTTGTATACCCTTGATAACGGAGATGTGCCATGAGTAAGAACAATAAGGAATCAGCCGAACTGACCTTGGCTGAACGGATAGAAGGAACGCTGAATAGTTTTCTTGCCAAAAACAAGATGATTCTCATCATTGTTGCAGCAGTGCTTGTCGTTGCCCTGATTGCTTTGGGGATTGTAACTTCTGTAAACCAGAAAAACTTGCAAGCCCAGTTTGATCAGGTCGACAAGCTTGAGAGTTCCTATGCAGAGCTGCAGATTCTTGGCAGCGAAGATGCTACCTATCAGGCAAAGTATGACGAGTTGCTCGCTGGTTTGCAGGATTTGGCAGGGAAGGGAAAGAAGTATCCTTCTCTCAAGGCAGAGTACCTTCTTGGTATGGTAGCCTTTGAGAAAGAAGAGCATCAGAAGGCTTTGGACAGCTTTATTTCTGTCTACAACAAGGCCTCCGACATGTATCTCGGATCGCTCTCCTTGACCAACGCTGCAGTCAGTGCAGAAGAGCTTGGCAACGATTCGTTGGCCCTGGAGTATTATACCAAGGTCATCGATGAGTTTGGCATGAGTGCCGCCGAGGCTCCGAAGGCTCTTTTCGCACAGGCTCGCCTGCAGGAAAAGAGCGGGAACACCGAGCTTGCAAAAGCTACGTTCCAGCAGCTTGCTGATGCATTCCCGACCTCAGAGTTTGCAAAGCTTGCAACCAACAGACTTGCACTCCTGTAAGCAAACGGGGTAGGGTAGTCCAAGAGACCCACACCATAAGGAGGCAGATGCTATGAAGATGAACAAAACACTTCTTCTCAGGGCATCTGCCTTTTTTCTGCTCCTGATCACCCTGCTCTTTTCCTGTGGGATACCTACGTATTTCTATGTATCCTATCGTTTTTCAAAAGGCTCTGGCTTGGCAATTGATACTGTCTCAGGTGAATTTAAGTTTACTGACACGTACACAAATTTAAGCTGGATCGACCCTGGTACTGGACCATCCTTACTGCTAGCGTATTGTGTTACCACATCCACTAACTACCCACAATTTTATTCTTTGTTTGCTACTAAGTATAAACGAACTAATAACAACGGAATTCCAGTAAGCGAAGATGAATTGCTTTCCTATGATAACGGTGGATATATCTATCGACTTCATCGCTTTTCAGACAATAATGGAATAGATTTTAGAAGTCCCCAGTACACAGCGTATGCAACGAATCCAAATTCACCTGATTTCGAAGTATCACTTGCAAAAGACAGTAGTACAAATCTTGTTGATATTTCCTTTACAAGTGGAAATTATTCAATTCTTGGTTCAACTAAATTAGCTCGGT
>JAAYQY010000273.1 GCA_012519125.1 Spirochaetales bacterium | reverse complement strand
TGAGATTCTGGAGCGCAAGCTCTGTGCATCCGAACAAGAAGAGAAGAGCCACCATCGTCTTGAGAATCCAAGCGGAAGGAGTGTGGAATTCCAGCAAAGGGATGAGGTTGATGCGCTCCGATGTGGCAACCGCAAACATGGGTATGAACAGGAGCAATAGGCCAAGGCAATCCAAAAGACCAAACATGAGGGTGCGATCTTTCTGGACACCCGTTTTTACCTCAGCTTCGGCAATGGCTACCAACTCAACCGATCCCAACAACTCATCAAGGGAAATGCCGAACAGATGCGAAAGTTGCTTGAGCGAGTCAAGATTGGGATAGCCGCGCCCGGTCTCCCATTTGGAGACCGTAACTCGCGATACAAACACCTTCTCCGCAAGCTGTTCCTGCGTCAGGCCGGAGGCAAGCCGTACTGAACTGAGTTTCTCATTGAACTGCATTTCGTTTCCCTTTCTTTGCCATCATACTGCATCCAAGACCTCTTTTTGAGCCAAAAGAAACAAACCAACCGTGATTTTTTTTACTTTCTCCCAATCATGCCGTATACTGGAGCAAATACAAGAGGTAGGTACCGTGAAAATTCAAAAACAACAAGCAATGCGTACAGTTTTGTATGCCCTCTTTCCGCTCTGTCTTGCTGCAGTGTATTTTTTCGGGTGGCGATTCATTGCAGTATTGGCCGTCACCGTGGCTACAGGACTGCTGTGTGAGTATCTGATGGCAAAGCGATACGGTTTCAAGATTACCGAGTCGCTCTTTGTCTCCTGTACACTCTTCGCACTCTCGCTCCCACCGACCTTGCCGCTGTGGATTGCTGCAGTCGGCATCGCATTCGGCATCGTCTTCGGCAAGATGATCTTCGGCGGATTCGGAAAGAACATCTTCAATCCGGCAATCACTGGCCGAGCTTTCATCTACATCAGCTTTGGCCTTCCCATGACCGCCAAGTTCGTCGGCAATGCCACCAATCTCGGCTACTTCCCTGCTGGTCTCTTCTCATGGGTAAGCCAAGCCGACAGTGTCTCAGCTGCCACGCCTCTGGTAACCCGCACAGAACCGATGGTGAATCTTCTTACAGGCTTCACCAGCGGAAGTTTTGGAGAGACAAGTGCGCTTCTCATCATCCTTGGCGGAGCGTACATCATCTACAAGAAGGCTGCAAACTGGAAGATTGTGATTTCCTCCTTGGTCTCCTTCCTCCTCTTACAGACAATCCTGTGGGCAAGTGGGGTGCAAATAGCCACTGAACGCGGGTTGCTTTCGGTGATCGATCCCCTCACCGCACTTCTTTCAGGCAGCTTCCTCTTTGCCGCTTTCTTCATGATCACCGACCCTGTCTCTGCTTCGCAGTCCACTGATGCAGGCAGATATATCTATGGGGCGATGTTCGGCATCCTGGTTGTCCTGATCAGAACCTTCTCCACTTGGATCGAAGGGGTCACCTTCGCCATCCTTCTGGCAAATATGTTCGCCCCCTTGCTCGACACCTTGCTCAAAGGGGCAAAGGCCAAGAAAAAACTGAAGGCAGCGAAAGGAGGTGCAGCATGAACGCACAACCTACTTTTTATCGTGAGCGCATCTATCCGCTCTTGTTCATGTTCATCGTCACATTCCTCTGCATCCTGCTGACAGCAGGCATCTACCTGCTGACCCAGGACAGAGCCAGCGCTAACGAACTCTCCTTCACCCGCAGGGCCATCCTGCAGGCCGGTGGTGTAAGCTTTGAAAACACCACTGCAGGAATCGAGTTGGCTTTCAATGAGAAGATTGTTGTTGAGGATGGCTATTACACCACCCAAGGCCCTGAGGGGACGCGTTACATCATACCCCTCCAGGGGCCTGGGCTTTGGGGAACGATTGCCATCATGGTGGGGCTTGGAGAGGATATGAAAACCTTCAGCGGACTTGCCATTGTCAGCCAAAATGAGACACCCGGTCTTGGGGCTCGCATTGAAGAGAGCTGGTTTACCGGCCAATTCCAGGGAAAAACTGCTCCATTTGTGATGGTGGAGGAAGGTACAGCATCTGCACAGAACGAAGTCGATGCCATTACCGGCGCAACCAGGACCTCTGAATATTTTTTGAATCTGACCAACCGTGCCGCAGATGATGCTCAGTCCATCATCAGAGGAGAGTGATATGGCCAAAAACACCCTACGAAAAACCTTCATCGAACCACTGGGGAAGAACAACCCTGTCTTCGTCCAGATTCTTGGCATCTGTTCCACCCTTGCAGTGACGAACAAGTTGCAGAACACCTTGGTCATGACACTGGGAGTCATGTTCACCACGGCCCTGTCGAGCTTCACACTCTCTCTGCTCAGGAACCACATCCCCTCCCGCATCAGAATGATGGTGGAAACCATGATCATCGCCACGTTCGTCATCATCGTCGACATCGTGCTCAAGGCCTTCTATCCTGAGATGTGGAAGCAACTCGGCCCCTATGTGGGACTGATCATCACCAACTGCATCATCATGGGTCGTGTTGAGGCTTTTGCCTTGCAGAACAAGCCGATGCTCTCCCTGGTGGATGGCTTGGCTTCCGGACTGGGATACACCTATGTACTCTTGGCCATTGCCTTCGTCAGGGAGCTGCTCGGTACCGGCAGCTTGTGGGGTTTCAGGATCCTGGGAAGCTGGTGGACCAACTGGTCGATCATGATCATGCCGCCCGGTGGATTCTTCGTCCTCGCAATCCTCATCTGGGTCATCCGCGAAACCATCATGAAGGAGGCCAAAGCATGAATGAGTCAATGATGCCCTTCGCCATATTCTTTGCATCGATCTTCACCGGGAACATCCTTCTGACCAACTACCTCGGCATGTGTTCGTTCCTCTCGGTCTCCAAGGAGCTCAAGACATCCCTTGGCCTGGGTGCTGCCGTCATCTTTGTCATGGCCACCACCACTCCCATGAACTGGCTCGTTTACGAGTACCTGCTGATTCCCTTCGGCCTGGAGTATCTGCGCTTCATTGTCTTCATCATCGTCATCGCCGCCTTCGTGCAGCTGACCGAAATGACCATCGAGCGCTACAGCGAACCCCTCTACCAGAGCCTGGGGATCTTCCTGCCGCTGATCACAGTCAACTGTGCCATCCTCGGTGTCAGCCTGTTCATGGTCATCAGGGAGTACACGTTCCTCACTTCTTTCCTGTTTGGACTGGGAAGTGGGATAGGGTGGTTCATCGCCATCATCGCCATGGCCGGCATCCGGCAGAAGATGAAGAATGCAAACGTGCCTCCTGCTTTGGAGGGCCCTGCCATCACCTTGGTGATCGCCGGTTTCATGGCCATGGCCTTCATGGGCTTCTCCGGCATGATAGCCCTATCCTAAGGAGTACAGCATGGTGACAACACTATTGATCAGCATTGCGATCATCAGCCTCATCTCCGTTTTCCTTGCTCTCTTGATGGTCATCGCAGATGCCACCATCGGCAACTATGGTACCGTCAAAATCTCAATCAATGAGGGAACCAAGGAGCTGGAAGTCAAAGGCGGGCAACCGCTTCTCAAGGCTCTCAACCAGGAAGGGGTGTTCATTCCTTCCGCCTGCGGTGGCCGCGGCAGCTGTGGCCTGTGCAAAGTACGGGTGGTGCAAGGAGGCGGTGAGTATCTGCCTACCGAGCTTCCTTGGATCAACGAGGAGGAGAAAAAAAACCAGGTTCGTCTCTCCTGCCAGTTCAAGGTAAAATCTGATGTTGCTATTGTCATTCCTGAAGAACTCTTCTCTGTCAGGGAGTACTCGACTGTAGTGGAGAAAATCCGTGACCTGACCCATGACATCAAGGAAATAACCCTGCTCTTGAAAGACCCAGCCCAAATTTCCCCTAAAGCCGGCCAATACGTCCAATTCATGGTACCTGAGTACGAGCTGACGGATGAGAGTGTCTACCGCGCCTACTCCATTGCCTCCCCTCCGGGGGACAGCAGTCGTGTAGAGCTGGAGATACGCTTGGTTCCCAATGGTATTTGCACCACCTATGTGCATAAGCATCTCAAGGAGGGCGATAAGGTTACCATCAATGGTCCCTATGGAGATTTCTATCTCAGGGATACCGACAGGAACATCATCTTCATTGCAGGTGGATCGGGAATGGCTCCCATCAAGTCGATGCTGTTGGATATGGAAAAGCAAGGGAATACCCGCAAGGCTGCCTACTTCTTTGGCGCTCGCTCAAAACGCGATCTCTTCCTACTCGATGAGATGCGGGAACTTGAGAAAAAGATGCCCAACTTCACCTTCATACCTGCTCTCAGCGAACCCCAACCGGAGGACAACTGGGAAGGGGAAGTGGGTCTCATCACTGATGTGGTGCGCAGGATGACCAAGGACGGCAGCAACAGCGAGGCCTACCTGTGCGGAAGCCCGGGCATGATCAACGCCTGCATCACGGTGCTCAACGAGCTGGGCGTGCTTCCCGAGAACATCTTCTACGACAAATTCTCATAAGAAGGAGCTAAGCGTGAAACAGACACCCGAGTATGACAAGATACAGGAGAATATGAGAAAAGGGGTCATCACCCTTGATGGATTCCTTGGCGATGATACCCGAAAGCTGGTAGATATCATTGCTGAAGACACCTTTGCCATCCATGCCCACCATACAACCAAGGAAGCCATCGCCAGCAGGATGGAGTACTTCCGAAAGCAAGGAGAAGAAGGGCTTGGGGAACCCATTACTGTTGATGGCAACTTTGAGGTGCGGGTCGATTCGGTCCGTGGCCTTCTCCCCTCCCCCTTCGGCGGG
Source organism: Spirochaetales bacterium (assembly GCA_012519125.1). Taxonomy (GTDB): domain Bacteria; phylum Spirochaetota; class Spirochaetia; order Sphaerochaetales; family Sphaerochaetaceae; genus Sphaerochaeta. The sequence continues at coordinate 1,666 of JAAYQY010000273.1, read as the reverse complement.
CCTGGCATGTATGCCAAGGTCAACACTTCTGTGTTGAACAAATCCAGTGGAAAAAGCATCGTCTATACCGACCTGCATATCCATTTCATCAAGGACCATGGGTTCTTCGAGGGAAAAGGATCACCCTTCCGATTGGAACCCAAGGAACTGATTGAAATTTTGGAAGTACCGCAAACTGAGGAGCTATAAGTGTTGTATCTCCTGTTGAAAACAGGCATCTCCGCACTTATCCTGGTAGCAGTGAGTGAGGTGGCAAAGCGAAGCTCGCTCTTCGGAGCTCTCATAGCTTCCCTGCCCCTCACCTCCCTCTTGGCCATCCTTTGGATGCGCTGGGAGAAGGCCGAGACAAAGGCAATTGCAGACCTATCGCAATCGATTTTCTATCTTGTCCTTCCTTCCTTGGCCTTCTTTCTTCTGTTCCCCTTCTTGCTGAACAGAGGCATGCAATTCTGGCTGAGCCTCGGCATTGCGGTGGCAGTCACCGTCGCCCTCTACCTGCTGATGCTCATCCTTCTCCATGCATGTTCCCATCCCATCGGTTGAGCCTGCAAAGAGGTTCACCATCTGATACAAATCTGGTACGATACCCGGCGGAGGACGCAATGAACAACGTGGCAGTCATTTCACTCGGAGGTTCCATCATAGCTCCGGACAAGGTCGACTCTGCTTTTCTGAAGCAGTTGAACCAGGAGCTCAGGACCTATCTGAAAGAGGATAAGAGCAGGAAAATCATATTGGTATGTGGAGGCGGAGCCCCTGCACGGGTCTATCAGGATGCCATGCGTGCCATCAAGGAAGATATTGACAGCGAAGAGCTGGACTGGCTGGGCATCAGGGCTACCCATCTCAACGGACAGTTGGTGAAGGCTATGCTTGCAGATCTCTGCACCGACAACCTTGTCACCGATCCAACAGGTCACATCAACTTCCGTGGTCAGGTTTTGGTGGCAGCAGGCTGGAAACCAGGCTTTTCCACTGACAACGATGCAGTCATCCTTGCAGAACGGTTTGAAGGCAAGCTCATCATCAACCTGAGCAACATTGCCAAAGTCTATACCGATGATCCCAAAAAGAATCCAGATGTAAAGCCCCTGGATTCCATAACGTGGGCCGAGTATCGTGCAATGGTCGGCGACAGCTGGACCCCTGGCAAGAGCACTCCCTTCGACCCCATTGCCAGTGCAAGGGCTGAGAAAATGAAGATGCGAGTAGTCTGCGCAGACGGAAGGAACATTCCCAACACGATGGATATCCTCTACGGCAGGACTTTCTTCGGAACGCTTATCGGAAGCGAGAACGCTTGAGCTGAAGAAAGAGCGGCAGGATCTGGGCAAACGATTCGGGGAATGGATTATCCTGGGTAAAATCAGGGATCCAGGAAACGTTTTCCCCCAGTTCCTGCACGAACCCTTCCTCAATCTCAAGATCCTCCAACAGAAGCAAGAGTGCTTCATACTCTTCTTCTGTGATGGGAGGGAAGCGGGCGTCTCCCTTGGGAGGCTCGAACTGCACCATCAGGGACAGATATGCCTGGTCCTTCAGTGATCGGGCGAAATAAGTCAGCACCTCTTTGGTTGCTTCCAGTGTCTGGGGAAACACCAGATGCCTCACCAACATCCCTCTGAGCCGACCTAATGCATCAATCTGTGTACTGAGTTTTCTTGTT
>JAAYQY010000272.1 GCA_012519125.1 Spirochaetales bacterium | reverse complement strand
GTCTTGAGCAGCGAGAGGTGTTTCTCCCCCTTCTCGATCTTCTCTTCAAATTCAGCTTTTTTGTCTTGCTCCTTTTCGATTGCCTCAGTCTTGGCATTGGCAAGGAACTTCTCGTTGGAAAGCTTTGCAAGCACCCCTTCAAGACTCTTTCGGCTCTTCTCGATATCCGAAGCAAGCTTTGCGACTTCCTTCTGTACATCGATGGCTTCCCGGACAAAGACAAACATCTCATAGCCTGTTCCGGCAACGGGGAAGGCAGTGCTGACATCGATGGACCCTGTGGCATCCACTTCCAGCGAAGAGGCTCCCACGAATGATGCGATCAGGCTCTTTTGCTCTTCAAAGAACGAGGTGGCAAAGAAGGAGTTGTCAACCTTGATGACCACACGGATCTTCTTCTCAGCCCCGATTCCGAGGTCTGAGCGCACTGCACGCAAGCTGGTAACGGCTTCCTGCATCCTTGCAACCAAGGCGGCGTCCTCTACCGCCTGATGTTCTTTGGCATAACGAGGATAGCTGCTGTCGATCAAGAGGTCGTGCACGTTGGGGAGCTTTTGGTAGATCTCCTCACTGATGAACGAGGCAAAGGGATGCATCAGACGCATGGATTGGGCAAGCAGATCGAGCAGCAGGGTAACCTGACGAGCCTTCTCCCCTTCTCTCTCACTGTAGAGCCCTCGCTTGGCGCTTTCCACATACCAGTCACAGAAATCGTTCCAGAAGAAGTCGTAGATGGCCTGTGCCCCATCATTGAACTTGTAGTTCTCCATTGCAACCTGCATCTTCTGGGCAGCTTCATTGAGCTGGTGGTAGATCCACTTGTCCATGGTGGTGCGTTCAATCGAAGCGACATCGCCCAGTTCCACGCCTTCAAGGTTCATGAGCAAGAAGCGTGCTGCATTCCAAACCTTATTGGCAAAGCGGGAGCCCAGCTTGAAGCTGTCCATATCGATGAGAATGTCCTGACCCTGGGTAGCCATGTAACAGAGGGTGAACTTCATCGCATCAGCACCATAGCTTTGCACAACCTCCAAGGGGTCAATGCCGTTGCCAAGGCTCTTGCTCATCTTTCTTCCTTGCTTGTCTCTGACCAAGCCGGTGATGTAGATGTCACGGAAGGGAACCTCTCCCATGAACTCAAGGCTTGCCATGATCATGCGCGATACCCAGAAAAAGATGATGTCATAGCCGGTGACCAGCGTACTGGTGGGGAAAAAGCGTGCAAGATCTGCAGTTTTCCCAGGCCAGCCAAGGGTACTGAAGGGCCATAGCCAAGAACTGAACCAGGTGTCGAGCACATCTGTTTCCTGTACAAGATTGGAACTCTTGCACGAGGGACAGGAGGTGGGATCTTGCCGTTCTACGATGATTTGGTGGCAATCCTGGCACTCCCAGACGGGGATGCGGTGTCCCCACCAGAGCTGGCGGCTGATGCACCAGTCGTGGATGTTCTCCAGCCAGTGGGTATAGGTATTCTCCCAACGTTTGGGATAGAAGACAACTTCCCCTTTCTTCCATGCATCAAGGGCTTTGTCTGCCATGCCTTGCATGCGGACAAACCATTGGTTGGAAAGATAGGGCTCGATGACGGTGTGACAGCGGTAACAGTGTCCGACATCGTGGTTGTGCACCGTCTCTTTGACCAAGAAGCCACCTTCCTTGAGGTCGGCTACCACCAATGGCCTTGCATCAATTGCTCCGATATTGCGGTACTTCTCGGGGCAGTTCTCATTGAGGGTCCCGTCTGGGTTGAGCACATTGAGCTTTTCCAGATTGTGGCGCATGCCGCACTGCCAGTCATTGGGGTCGTGGGCAGGGGTGATCTTGACCATGCCAGTACCGAAGCTCTTGTCAACAAAGCTGTCTGCAATGATGGGGATCTTGCGGTCGGTGAGCGGGAGGTCGAGCAGCTTTCCCAACAAGTGGGTATAGCGCTCATCCTCAGGATTGACGGCAACCGCCACGTCGCCGAACATCGTCTCGGGGCGGGTGGTGGCCACGGTGATGAATCCACTTCCATCACTGTAGGGATATTTCACCTCGTAGAGGAAACCCCCCAGATTCTGGTACTCAACCTCGTCGTCGGCCAAGGCCGTACCACACTTGGGACAGTAGTTGACCAGATACTCACCCTTGTAGATGAGTCCGCGCTCGTACAGGGTCACGAAGCTTTCGCGCACAGCTTGGCTCAGGCCCTCGTCCATGGTAAAGCGTTCGTGCTCCCAGTCACAGGAACATCCGATCTTCTGCAGCTGTTGCTTGATGATGGAGTGGTGTTTCTCTTTCACCTGCCAGGTCCGCTCCAAGAAGCGATCTCGGCCGAGGTCTTGGCGGCGAAGGCCTTCCTTTGCTATCTGCCGCTCCACCACATTTTGGGTGGCAATGCCTGCATGGTCGGTACCCGGGACCCAAAGGGTCGGACGGCCGGTCATGCGGTAATAGCGGGTCAGAACATCCTGAAGCGAGTTGTTCAGCGCATGTCCCATATGGAGGATTCCGGTTACATTCGGAGGAGGCATCACTACCGTAAACGGCTCGTCTGTACCATCCTTTGGTCGAAACAGACCATTGTCCAACCATGTCTGGTAGATGCGATCCTCAAACTCCTTGGGATCATAGGCCTTCGTCAACTCGACAGCCTTCATATCGTTGCCTCCTAACGGGAAAAAGAGTCTACCCATAGTAGCAAAATAGGAAAGGCTCTACAAGTCAATGTAGAGCCTTCACACATGAGAGCGAGAGGAAAAACCTTATTCGAGAGGAGTCACCGCCTTCACTTCCAGCTTCACGGCGTACCCCATTGCGTCGAGATGCTGAACAATTTGTTCAAGACTGAACATATCGAGAGAAGGTTTCTGTACTTCGGTCACCTGCCGAATGTGAGCACTATCGATGGGGGAAGCAACCCCAGGAAGGATTTCCTGTCCCTGCTGGGGATTGGTCCCGAAGAGAACAAACGCACCAATGAACACCACGACAAACGCTGCAGCACTGGTGATCAGTGCAGGAACAAGCTTGACCTGAATCTTTTTGCGAAAAATATGCATCTTCTTATTCGTAGAAGGAAACCGTGTTTTCTCAAAGTAAGCAAACACCCTCTCCTGCCGCGCCTTGATTTCGCTGTCGCCGAGTCGCGCATCCACCAGCTTCTGATGGAG
>JAAYQY010000271.1 GCA_012519125.1 Spirochaetales bacterium | reverse complement strand
CAGCTGCAGCTGGACATCAAGGGAGTATTGGACATCCAGGTCCAAGGTGAGGGTGATGTCCTCACCATAGGTGACTTCGCCCTGCCCAACCTCTGGATAGGGGTTGAGATACTGCTCCTGACTCAGTTCCACACCCTCGATTCCCTCCTGTTCCGAGTTGATGAACCCCAATGTCTGAGATGCATGGAAGAGGGCAGGATAGGTTCGTCCCAGCCGTTTTTCCACAGTCACCTCTTTGGTAAGCTTATGCTTTTCCAAGGCTGCAAGGAGGGCTGGCACCTGATTCTCATCGATTCTTGCTTTGATCTGGGCGTAGGTTGTGTACTCGTTTGCTTTATCCTGGACTTGTTGGGGGCTCATTTGTACATAGGGGGCGACAAGCTCGCTTACCAACTGAAGATCCTTGATGGCGTTGAGATGAAAATAGACTCCCCAATAGGGTGTTTGTATTGCCAAGATTCGGTGATTTCGGTCATAGATGGTGCCTCTCACCACTTTTGAGGCTACCTGCGGGTTGGTGTAGGTTTTGCTCGCAATAGGGTTGTGGAGGGTCATAAATGCCAATCTGACCAGAATACTACCCAAAAGGAGGGCAACAACCACTGCGAAGAACCGTATATACGAGTGTTTTGGACTGGTAGCCATGATTGTTTTATACTACTATGTAGGAAAGGTAATGTCGAGGTATGGCGAAAGACTACTATGATGATATGCAGGAACGTCCCTCATGGAGATCGGGACGGGACGGTGAAAGAACCAAACCCAGCAGGGGTCTGATCTGGACCATTGCACTGGGCATAGCCATCTGTGTGGTCGTGATTGTGATTTGGTACCAGTTCTTCCCGGCCCAAGGAGCCAAAGATCCTTCCAAGGTGGAAGTGATCAGGGAGGTGCTTCCCCAGGTTGAGACCATCGTGGATGCTCCTATCGTACCTGCCCCGACTCCTGCAACCCCCACCGAAGCTGTCTCTATTGCCGACGCTCCCGTAGTGGACACTCAGGCACGTTCGCTTTCGGACCGTCCGGTTGCCCGAAGTACAGCCAACTCCCTTGTCGTGCAGTTCATCGATCATAGTGTGGCCGAAGGTGAGGACCTTGGCAGTATTGCCCAGCTCTACAATCTGAAGACCCAGACCCTGATCAGTGTCAATCAGATCAGGAATATCCAAGCGATCAAGGAAGGGGTGACCCTTCGTATCCCCGATCGTGATGGACAGCTTTATACGGTTCGCGAAGGAGACATGCTCTCCACCATTGCCCGCAAGTACAGCCCTTCGCTGGGATGGAAGACCCTTCAGGAGATGAATGGGCTGAAAAGCGAGAACATTCTCGTTGGTCAGCAGATTTTCATCCCTGATACCACCAGCTCATCTCTCTCCCAACTCGCCGATGTAGCTCCCATCCAGTTCCAGAAGCCAACCAGCGGCACCATCACCGCTCTCTTCGGCCAGCCTGTGGACAATCCGGCAACCGGTACCAAGGAGAGTCTGGGTGGCATTCTGATCGTCGGTTCCTATGGCTCTGCAGTGGTGGCATCGGCTGCCGGTCAGGTGGTGGATGCTGGCTATGAGGTGAAGGGCAGGGGCCGTTTTGTAGTGCTCAGCCATGAGGGTGGGTACAAGACCAGCTATCACCATCTGGAGAATGTGGAAGTGCGCATCGGCATGACCCTTGCCAAAGGAGAGACCATCGGCAGCATCGGTACCAGCGGTACCTCCTATGATCGGCCGACGCTCTTTTTCAGCATCGAGCAGTCAGGCATCGCACTCGACCCAGCCCAGTTCTTCTAGGAAAGCAACTCCATAACCCAAACAAGCAAAAGGCCGGACACTGTCCGGCCTCCCTTATGTCACGCATTCCTGCCGTGGCAATACTTGTACTTCTTTCCGCTGCCGCAGGGACAGGGATCATTGCGTCCAACCTTCGGTTGGTCGCGTCTGACGGTAACGGCTGCCACATGATCGCCTCCCTGGACCTTTCTCGGACCCTGGGATTCAGAGGCAAACGCTCCTCGGGCAGAGTGGGACTCAATCGTCCGTTTTGCTGGGGATTTGCGCTGATAGCTCTCTTCGTTTTTGGTGATCTGGACACGGACCAACGTCTGGGCCATGAACTGCTTGATGCCTTCGAGCATTTCGGTGAAGATTTCAAACCCCTCAACTTTATACTCGACCAAAGGATTCTTCTGGGCATAGGAGCGAAGTCCCACGGCATCCCTGAGGTCTTCCAAGGCAGTGAGATGGTCCTGCCAACGCAGGTCAATCTGCCTGAGATAGTTGAACCGGAGGAAATCATTGAAAGGTTTCTCGCCGGTCAGAGCGACCTTGTCATCGATCTCAGTGCTGATGCACGAACGAAGATGTTGCTTGTACTCGTCGCTGGTTGCCTCGGCTTTGAGCACCGGAACCTCGAGGTGGAAGGTGGTGAGCATCTCCGAAAGTATTTTCGCTCCCTTCTGGCTCTCCTTTGCATCGGAGAACACCTGATCGACCAGATCGTCGCTGATCTCATGACAGATGGTCCGCACCCGTTCGATGAGATGCTCGTCACTGAGGATTGCATCCCGTTCGGTATAGAGGTAGTTTCTCTGCTCATTG